>NZ_AP018820.1 GCF_024349785.1 Sphingomonas bisphenolicum | reverse complement strand
CTGGCCAGAGTTGAAGAAAATGCCTCCCGCCACGCCCTGAGCTGCCTGTCCGAGATCGACGTCGGGCAAGACTATCACAGGCGACTTGCCACCAAGTTCGAGCGTCACGCGCTTCAAGGTGTCGGCGGCCGAGCGCGCGATCATCTTGCCGACCGAGGTCGAACCCGTGAAACTGATCTTGTCGACCTCGGGATGTCGCACCAGCGCCGCGCCGGCACCACTGCCAGCGCCCGTCACGATGTTGATCACGCCTGCCGGGAAACCGGCCTCAAGCACCAGTTCGGCGAACCGCAAGGTCGTCAGGCTTGTCTGTTCGGCCGGCTTGAGAACGGTCGTACACCCTGCGGCCAGTGCTGGCGCGAGCTTCAGGGCGGCGAAGAAAAGCGGAAAGTTCCAGGGCACGATCAGGGCCGCGACGCCGATCGGCTCGCGCCGGGTGTAACCATGGAAAGCGCCGGATGGCGCGAGCAACGGCTCGACGCTCTCTCCATCGAGACGAGATGCCCAGCCTGCCATATAGCGTAGCTGTGCGATCGCGCCGGGAACGTCCATCTGCGATGCGGCGGTGATCGACTTCCCATTGTCAATCGCTTCCAGCTCAGCGAACTCGGTGGCGTTCGCCTCGATCAGATCGGCCAGCCTCCGGATCGTCATCTCCCGGTAGTAAGGAGACTGGCCGCTCCACCGGCCGTCATCGAACGCCGCGCGGGCCGCGCCGACGGCCCGATCGACATCCGCATCGCTGGCATCGACGATCGCCCCGATCTCGATACCACTCGACGGATCGTAGACCGGTACGAACTTCTCGCCTGAGGAGGGCTGCCATTCCCCGTCGATCAGGAGACGCTTCGGCGAGGCAATGAACGCGCTCGCTGTATCGGAATATCGCGGCTGCGGCAAAATGGACGTCATCGGAGTGCCTCGCAGAATTGCTGGTTCGGGGTGAAGATCGCCCCCGGTCGAAAGCTGTCATCCTTCGTGGCATCGACGCCCGACGCCACCGGTGACACGGGCGCGTTCGTGGCAGTCTGAGCGCACGCTGCGTTCAGTGGGTATGCAGTGGCGAAAAGGCCGATCGCACTCCCCGCGAGCAGGCTCCTCCTCATGTTCGGATGTCTCAATCAATTCTCCCTAGTCATGCGTTATTGCGTCTTCTCTGAGCGAGATTATTTGGAGGGCAGCGCTGGGGCTTGGAGAAATCCGTCCGCATATTTGGACTACTGCACCGGTTGTCAGAATTGGTAGGAAATCAGACATATTCTTTACCCGCCATTCGCAAGTTCGCGGCCTTTCAGTTCGCAGATGCGCGCCCAAACCGCCTCTGAGTTCTGATTACCGAAAACCATATCGATGAAGGTATCGCCGCAACCAGCGCGGGGGTAAGCCGAAAGCCAAATCCGTAAGCCGATATTTCCAAGTTCTCCGATAAGATCGACGATAGATAGCTGAAGGCCTCAACTGGCTAGCAACTACCAATCGGCGAGCTTAGGTCCACGGGAGCGGATATGGATATCATCAGTGCATTTTCATCCGGCGTTCGACACATGGCGCTTTCGACCGCCTGCGCGTTACCGCTAATTATTGCAGCTTCTGCGCATTCGGAGCCAATTCCGGCGAAGACGATAAAAGCAAAATCGGCAGCGTCGGAGCAAATAGGAAAGTCTGCAGTAGCAACCATAGCCGAAGTTTCCGACGAAGTTCCCCGCAATCCTTTTCTTGCTAGAAGCGCGCAATCGGTCACGCATTTCAACCCCGCTCAAACGGACTCACTTCCATACACTGGACCCACGGGCGTATTCGAAGTTTCCGACGCGAATATTAAGCGGATCCCTGGTGGTCTTGTTAACTTGACTGTATTGGAAGCATCCACATATCCCAATGGCGAACAAGTGGTTTTTGCGGCAAACAACAACCGAGTAGCAAAAATACTCACGACTGGGCGAAGCTACGACCTCATATCGGAGCTTAAGATTGATGGGCAGCCGTATCTATCTTCCCAGAAAATTCGCGATATCGAGATGGCGATTAATTCGTATTCGAACAACGATCAAAAACTGATTGAATATGTTAACCGTAATTTTCCAAGATACATCGAGGATATTGCATCACGGGCAGCGATTTATAATGTATTGGACAATGAAGGTACCTTCTTTACTGTCGTTAATAACCGCATAATAGGAATTGGCGACTCCATTCCCGGTGACGCACGATCCCCGTTGAAACTTCGGCGAAGTTTCACCTTACCGCTCGAATATATGAATAATCATATGGGGCATCCCGATGCAATTATCGGCCTCAATATGACCTATGACGGTAAAATAGTGATGGCAACGATTGGAGGAGTAGTAGCAGTATTAGATCGGTATTTCGAGAAACCGCCTGTAATTGTACGACTTCCTAAAGGAGAAGAAATTACAAACGGCATCGCCGTTGACAACGATGGCGGAATCTACATCGTCTCGAGCTCCGCGATGCATAAATTGGTTTGGGACGGGTCGACACTTCATGTTTCCGGCCACGGAGCATGGTCTTCAGCTTATAATGTATTCAAGGGTAAAATCGGCGGCGTGAAGTTCGGCAAAGGATCCGGCTCTACGCCAACGCTATTGGGTTTTGGTGAAGATAATGACAAGTTGGTAGTTATCACGGATGGGTCGCAGGTGATGAACCTTGTGGCGTTTTGGCGTGATGACATTCCCGCCGGCTTCCGGCGTCGTCCACATACGCCGTCGCGGCGTATCGCCGATCAGATTAAAGTCAATTTTGGCAAAGACGATTTAAAAGCAGCTCAGTCGGAACAATCGGTGGTCGTTTCCGGACACGGAGCGTTCGTCGTTAACAATACCGTGCCACACCCACTTCCGACCATGCTTGAGAACGTCCTAACCTCTGGCGTCACACGATCTGGGCCAGTCGGAGCCGAAAAGTTTTCTTGGAGTGACCAGCAACATCGGTGGTTGCGGGATTGGACGAACTCGTCTGTTGTAGACGCATCTACAGTCCCGATGATGTCACAGGGGTCTAATCAGGTTTACATTAATGGTTTTGTCGATGGAAAGTGGGAAATAACTGGCCTGAGTTGGAAAACTGGAAAAGTCGTTACTCGCGTTCGGTTAGGTACTGGTCAACAATTTAATGGGGCCTATTCCGTAACGAGCTTGCTGCCAAACGGAGATCTTGTGCTCAATGGGCTGCTTGGAACGATGCGAATCACAATCAACAAAACGCAGCCGTGAGGGGGAGCATCAAGCATGCTATTCGTTCATTGAGGCAGTCGGTTAGCTGACCGCAGGCGACTCGTCGCGGTAACAAGGGTCTCCATTCTATTTTTGCGAGGATTAAATGCCAGACTATGTCATAATCGGAGCTGGCTCGTCCGGAGGCGTAATCGCCGGTCGTTTGTCGGAAGATCCGGAAACGACGGTATGCCTGCTCGAAGCTGGCGGATCGGGCAATTCCCCGCTCGTTTCGACACCAGGTGCCTTTGCGGCACTGATCCAGGATTTTGCGATCAACACGCTCAACTGGCGCTACAATACCGAGCCAGTTACGGCGCTGAATGGCCGCCGCCTCTATAATCCTCGCGGTAAGATGCTGGGCGGGTCGAGCGGGATGAATGGTATGGTCTACATCCGTGGCGACCGATCCGATTTCGACAAGTGGCACGACCTCGGCAACCAAGGTTGGTCGTACAACGACGTTCTGCCTTACTTCAGAAAGGCGGAGCGCAATGTCCGGGGCGACAGTCAATATCATGGCGCCTTCGGTCCGCTTCACGTGTCCAACGGCGATGCTTCCTTCAAAGCCTATGGCGCCTTTATCGAGGCCGCTGCATCCCTTGGTCATCCACGGAACGAGGATTTCAACGGCGACACCCAGGAAGGGATCGGTGTCTACCAATTCACCGTCAAGGACGGCCGGCGGGCCGGCGTGAAGCGCTGCTATATCGACCCGATGCTCGACCGACCCAACGTCCGCGTTGAGGTGAATGCGCGCGCGACGCGGATCGTTTTCGAAGGCAAGAGGGCGGTTGCCGTGGAGTTCGTCCAGAACGGCCAAGTGCGGCGAGTCGATGTCCAGAAGGAGGTCATCGTCAGCAGCGGTTCGTTCAATTCACCCCAGATATTGATGCTCTCCGGTGTCGGCCCGCGCGCCGAGCTCGACCGGCATGGCATAGAAGTCGTTCAAGAAATAAATGGCGTCGGGCAGAATCTGCATGATCATCCCGACGTCATGATGATCTTCGAGACGCGCAAGCGCATTGGGATTGCGCTCAATCCAGTGGGATTGATCAAGAGCACAAAGGATCTTCTGCACTATATCGTGCGCAAAGGCAGCTGGCTGGGCAATCCGCCGACTGCCGCAGGAGGGTTCCTGCGCTCCGATCCCGATCGGGACCGCCCGGACTTCCAACTCCACGTGATTCCGCTAGCCTATCGCGACCACGCACGCGACTATCGTTTGATGACGAAATGGGGCTTCACGGTTCTCATCAATATCGGTCATCCCAAGAGCAGAGGTGCAGTGCGCCTTCGCGATAGTTCCGCTCTGTCCGATCCCCTCATCGACCTCAATCTTCTGAGCCATCCTGACGATCGAACCGCGTTACGAAACGCCTTCAAGATAACGCAGGACATTCTTTTCTCAGAGACGATGAATGACGTGGTCAAGCGACCGCTCTACCCCACGCACAAGCTGAATGAAGATCAAGAAATTGACGCATACCTCACTGAACATGTGAATCATTCTTATCACCCGGTCGGCACGTGCAAGATGGGAACCGACGCGCTGGCGGTTGTCGACACTCGTCTCAAGGTTCGAGGGCTGCAAAATGTTCGCGTGGCTGATGCCTCGATCATGCCAACGATCATCAACGGCAATACGAACGCCACTTGCATCATGATCGGCGAAAAAGCAGCAGACATGATCGTAGAGGACCAGAGACCTCAATGACCCCAAAGCACTGATGGCGCGTATTGGCCGCCAGCGTGACACGCTGGCTAGTCTAGATGGTCAGGCGGCTGCTTGGGAGCATTATAGAGCTATAGAGGCAGGTTAGTCACCCTGCCGCGAGCAGGAAAAGACTTGATCGGATGTCCTATATTGGCGCCGTATCGAAAGCTCCATTCGGCCTCGCGCTGACGAGCGTCGTCGTGGAAGCGCTTCGGTCAGTCGGGAACCATGCGGAGCTGGACGTGGCGCCGTCGCCCCAGACCCGCGAAAATGGCAGGCGGTGGTGCGCGTTGATGAGGACGGCCAGCGCCGCTCGGTAGCTGTCATCGCGGATATAGGCGTCATGGGTCCACAGGAGCTGATCGCGCGTGACGCCCTGGCTCGCGGCCGCCATGCGCGACAGGCCGAGATTGGTTGCGTCGGCGAGGATCGTGGCGAGCAGCGCGTTTTCATTGGGGCACGCCTCGCCGGTGCGCAGGTTGGTGAACGCTGCGAGAAAGCCGGTTTCCTGCGCCACCTCATGCAGCAGCTCGGTGATGCGGATGCGTGGCATCATGGCATCGAGCCGGTCAGCCAGTACTTCGGCATCGGGTGTCGCGATCGTGCGTATCGGCGATATCTGGAGGCGGCCGTCGCGGAACCGCACACCTTCCAGAGCGTCGCGCTTCAGGCGCTGGGCGAATTTCTTCAGCCGCCAGTCCAGTTCGCGGCCCCGCTGTTCGAGCCATTCGCTGGCTGTGGGTGGCAGGCCAAGAGCCGATACGATCGGCTTGGCCTTCGGATCGCTGAGCAGGTAGCTGTCGAACCGGCGGTATCCCGCCGATCGCTCCACCCAGACATCCCCGGACCGCAATTTGTTGCGCAGATGCGCGATCGTTGCGATCTCCCAAAGCCTCCGGTTGATCTTGCCGTCATCGCCAACAACGATTTTCCGCCATTCCTTGCGGAAGGGCATCGGAGCGTCGGGAGGCAGATCGCGTTTGCCCGACCTGTTGAGGTCGCGCAGCATCTCGACAGCGGCGATCGTCTTCGCGCTGCCCTTTCCCGCCCTGAACTGGAGCGCTTCAAGCAGATCAGGGGCGAACTTACGCAACGTCGCATAGCGATCGGCCGCGACCGTCAACGGGTCGAGGCTCGCGGTTTCCGCGATCGTCGCTACTTCTGGTCTGGCCTTCAGGAGGGTGTTCTACCCGACCGAAGCGTCCAGGGCCTCTATCGGATCTTCGCCGGTATCGACTGCATCGGTGAGTGCGTCGATCGTCCTGCGAAAGATCAGCATCAGCCGCGCGACGTTCTTCGACGTGGTGGCATAGCTGCGCGCCTGGGCGTTCTTCGCGCGGGTGAAGATGCTGCCGATCAGCTTGTCCGCCATCTCCAGAGCGCTGTCAGTCAGCCGTTCTTCGAGGTCGAGCAGGAAAGCAACAAGCGTGGCGCGCCGGCGGGAGGGGATATATCGCTCGATCATATAGGCAGGCGAAGCGCGGCCTTCCCTGACATATTGCCGAAATCGGTCCCCATGGATGCGGCCAGCTACGTCGGGAGAAATGCCGATCTTCCGCACTTGCCACAGGCGGTCGAGAATCTGGCGGATGTGATCGGGTTTGGCCGCGACGGGAATGGTCTTGAGCAAAGCAAGCTGGCTCATGCCGTCGGCGTCGTCAAAGAGCTGGTCGAGGGCGTGGACCTGTTCGGCGCTGAGATCGGCGATCAGGGCATAGGCGGCCTGCTTACGGGCACGCGCACGTCCCGCGCTGCTGGCGCGTTCGATGGTGGAGATGGACGGCAACAGAATCCGGACCTCGCGAAGGGCGGTGGCGACGCCGGTCGCGATCGTCATCCCCTTGTCGGTCGCCCATGCCGTTTTCGCGGCCGCTTCGATCATGAAGGGAATATCGGCGCGGGTCGCCCCCCGAAGTCCCAAGCGCACCGCCAACACACGGGCATGATCCGTCATTGTCTGATCTCGCGCCGCATAGTTGGCCAGGTCGGTTACGTGCAGTCCAAGTTGCTCCGCGACGAAGGCGGCGAGATCATGGGGTATCGCTCCCCTGTCCTGTATCAACTGCGCAAGCGTGATGCCCGGGTGCCGCAAGAGCGCGAGTTGCAGCGCGACGCCCAACTGGTTCCGTTGCTCCCGTCGCGCGCCGATGATCTCGATATCCGAAGGCTCGAAGGTGTAGAGCCGTGCCAAGTGGTCGCGATCAGTCGGGATGGCGAGGATCTGGTCGCGCTCGCTCTCGGTCAGGAGTTGATGCTTGCGCTTCGTCATGCCGATTCCCGTCCACAAAAGGTCATCTGTGCCTATGGACAGCCATGAGTAAAGAGACATAGTATGTGGACGGACATGGATTGGGCAAAGCGGTCGCCCTTCATAGCGTCCAGAGAACGACCGTTGGGGAGACGCACGGCATGGGCGATATTCTGGGCTATGCCCGCGTCAGCACCGGCGATCAGGATGTTTCGGGCCAAACCATGCGACTGGAGAAGGCGGGCGCCATCAAGGTGTTTACCGACGTCATGTCGGGCAAGAGCATGGAGCGGCCCGGTCTGGCCGAACTGATCGCCTATGCGCGTAAGGGTGATACCCTAGCGGTGGTCCGCCTCGATCGGCTCGGGCGCTCGTTGGCCGAATTGCTCGCCACGGTCGAGACGCTACGCGGCCAGGGCATCGCTCTTCTGAGTCTTGAGGAAAAGATCGACACATCGTCGGCCGCCGGCGAACTCATCTTCCATGTGTTCGGGGCCATTGCCCATTTCGAGCGACGGCTGATTTCCGAGCGGACCAGGGACGGCATCGCTGCCGCACGCGCCAAGGGCAAGCAGCCTGGCCGTCAGCCGCTCGACATGTCCAAGGTGGATGCCGCGATCAAACTGGTTGAAGCCCGTATCTCGCCGACCGAAGCGGCGCGGCAACTCGGCATCGGCCGATCGACTATCTATCGCGAAATGCGCCGCCTTGGCGTGGAAAGGCCTGCCTGAATGTCCAGACCGAAATCCGCTCACGATCTTTCCGGATTGATGAAGTACTTGGGCCGTGCGCCCTGGGACGAGATGATGGACGAGATGCTCGTCGCGCATCTTGGCCCGGCCTGCGATGCGATGGATCTTGAGCCTGATGATATATTCGACATCATCGGCGATCATTGGGAGGCGCAGCTGTGGGGCTGTGCTTTCGAAGACTTGCTCACACAGGAACTCGAGCCTGAAGGCCTCAATCTCGTCGATGAGTATCTCAAGCGCCGGGGCTGGAACGAGAAAGCGCCGAACAAGGCTTACATGCGCGCACTGCGCGATACGGTGATGTCGCTCTATGAGGTTAGCGAGGTCGTCCCCGGGCAGTCGATGACCTTGCGGGATCTTCTGCGCGATATTGCGCCGGTCACGGTGCGCGAACATAGCGCAACGCAGACCCTTGTTAACTGGGACAAGATCGCCGCACGGGTCATCGAGGTGAATGGCCGCCATGGGATTTCCGGCGCCTTATTACCGTTCAGCGCGGACGGCGCCGGGCGAGTGATCGAGGCCTTTTCCCAACTTGAAGACGATGGGCCAGGTACTGACCGACTGTCCCCTCCCGAAAGGGAGGGCCTCCTAAAAGCGTCAGGTCCGATTTTCACCAATATCTGGCTGCTTGATTGTCTGGGCAAGGCCATGTCCGGCAGCGTGCCGGAAATGGTCAATGCCGATGGCGATGATCTTGTGTTCCACCGTATCGTGTTCCCCCTGGCGAAGGGCGTGATCGGCAAGAGCGTGGTTCGCAGGCTGAACGCGGCGCAATGGCTGGAACCTGCGAGCGATACGTTCTGGAACTGGCTGGCGCCAGTGACGAAGAACAGGAAACCACGAACGACCAAAGGCGGGCAGGCTTTTGTGACAACCATGGAGGACGGCACACCTGTTTTTGCCAATGTCGAACTGGTGGGTCGCAAACTGATCGTTGAGGTCAATAGCGCCGCCCGCGCGGAGCAAGCGATCACGCAGATGCGCGAATGGCTCGGTGATTGCGTGAGCACACCTATGACCGAAATTCGGACTATGGCCCAGTTCATGGCCGATGACGCCGCCCGCGCTCCGCAGGAAGAGCCGCTCGATATCCCGTCGGACGAAAGGGAGCGCATCGTTCATGAGATGCTGACACGCGAATATACCAAAACGCTTGATGAAGCGGTGCCCGCCCTCGGCAACAAGACACCGCGGGCTTTGGCCCGTACAAAGGCAGGCCGGGCGAAAGTTGCCGACTGGCTAAAATATATAGAGAATGGTGCGGCAAAATCCGGGACTGGCGAGCCAATGGCCACCTATGATTTTACGTGGATGTGGCAAGAGCTGGGGCTGATCGACTTCCGCCGTTGACCGCCCTCACATCGCCGTTCTGGTATTGTTCGGGCTTAGCGTTGTCTGGCGTACCATCCACGCGATGCCCTCCGGTCGCGCGCATCCTCGGGCAGGTCGGCGTGAAAGCGGGCGCGGCGACGACCGGTGAGAAAGCAGTTCTTCATCACGGTCCGGGTCCAGGCGGCGAGGCTTGTTCCCGCCGCGAAGCTGGCGCGCGCGGTCCAGCACCGAAGCATGGTGTCCTGCAGAAGGTCGTCGGCATCGGCGCCCCCTCCAGTCAGTCGCCGCGCATAGGCGCTGAGCGACGCCGCCTGCTCGATCAGCGCTGCTCCGAACGCATTGTCGGGCATGGCGATCGGCAAGGGAACACGGGCAGGTATATCGGACGGCATCTCATTCTCCGGGCAGGGCTCTCCTGCCCCTCAAGCGATATAGGGTGCGGGCGCCGATGTTTCCGGCCAGACCGCTTCAAGGCCCGCTTCGTCCCGTCCCGGTCGATCGGGGCTGCGCCCGTGCTATAAGGCTCCCATATCGCGATCGGAGAGAGACGATGGAGCGCCTGTTCCCGCGCGCCTTGATAGCGTGCATTCGTGAGGCTCGGCCGCCGACGCCGCAGGAGCTTGCATCGATGGCCGAGAAGATCTGGCACGAGGCTTTTCCAGAGCGTCCATTTCGACGCGAGCGCGCCATGACCATCGCCGCCGTAGCGCTCACAGGCGAACGCCAGACGTGCAAGGGACCGCCGGCATCCTGTCCCGCTGAACCATTTCCGGCTAGAATGCGGAGCGCTACGGTCGGCCGATGGTCGCCAGGGCTGTCGTCCAGGAGAGGATGCGCCGCTTGAGCCGGCAACATGCTGGCCGTAGCACCGGCCGGTTTCTTCAAGCAGCCGATGTGGCGGTGGCGGCTCAAATCTCGGTGGGCACCGGCTTGTAAGGCACTCCGATCCGGGTTTCGGCCGTGCCGCGCCGCCGCAGGGTCGCGGCAATGTGGCGGTCGGCCGCCGCGCGATCGATGAAGGCGTGCCGCTGGGCCTGGCCGTGTGAGCCGATCCGGCCCCAGCGGGTTTCCACAACGATCATGCCGAAAAGATCGAGGCTCGCGGTGATGCTGTAGCGCCGGCGGATGTTGCGCGCCGGATCGAGCGCCACCAGCTCGATCGGCTCGGGCAAGGACAGGTTCGCGCCATTCATGGCGCGGAGCCTACGAATTATGCCTCTCCAAGTCCGGCGACTTTCTTGAATCAATGGCACGCCGGTGATTCAAGAAATCGATGGTTCCTCGAAGCGTTACCGCGTCTGCGGGAGTGCGCGACGCTTCTGGCGCTGTTCGAGCCAGGTGGTGAACGCCGACTGGGTGCAAACGTCCAAGGGTTCATAGGTGCCCGGCGCAACACGCCGAAACAGCATGGGGCCGGTCCGAACGGTGCTTCGGCCGAGAGACACCTGGCAGCTATTCCCGGTCATTCCGCACCGGCCACCTATGTTCATCACCGGACTGGTGCGGATGCGAATTGGTCCCGAGACGCGGCCCTTCGTGATGCTGATAACGCGCGCGGGGCGGCTCTGCTCGATCTTATGCCCGGGCCTGAACCATGGTCGTGCTCGTCCGTCCGACCCGCACCAGAAACTGCGCGGTGCCGTCACCGGCGCCCGCCCTATCTCCAACTCACCAACAAGATCGGCTTTGGTGAACGCCGCGCGTCCCGCTGCCTCGATATTGTCGGGCAGGATGCAGGAGCACGCCATGGCGGGCGTGGACGCGCTCAACGCCGCACCGGCCAGAGCCGTGCCGATCGCTCGCGATAGCGACACCATCATCATACCGGGAGGCTACGCCCGCACGGCTGAACGGAGCATGGCCTGAGTGCGCCTATGGAATCGCTGTCGGATCGGCGATGCGCCCGAAAAACAGCACCGCGCCGCTCTTTCGGTCTCGCAGGGTGGCAAGGAAAGGACGATCGACCACCATCTCCGGCACCTGAGGCTCTATCCGCGCACTGGTCACGACGATCTTGACTGCGGTTGCCGCCGCCGCCTCGGTGCCCTCCTCATCGACGCGCAGGAAGGTCGCGTGCGCCACGTCATCGATCGCGAGGCGCGCACCGCTGGCGAGCCCCGACAGGTCCGCACGCTGCTGGTCGAAGGCGCTTGGCATGCCCGCTGCGATCAGCGCTGCCTTCACGCTCTCATCGAACCTCGCTTCGAAGCGGGGCAGAACGATCCGCATCTCGCGAGCCTGCTCCGCGGACAGGTCGAAACGATCATTGCCGCCCTGCTCGCCGGCGAAGAAATCGACACCCTTCAGCTCACGCTCCCAGCGGCGCAGGGTTGCCGCGTCACGTGGCAGGAAAATCTCCATCACGAAACGACCGTTGCGACCATAAGGCAGCGCGATCGCTTGCCCTTCCCGGGTCTCGCGGTAGTCGAACCGGCCAATCCGCTTCATCATCGTGATCGGGATGCGCGTGCCGTCGCCACGCGTGAAGGACCGCGTTTCCGTCTCCTCGAACGGCACCTGCCACTTCGCCTTGAAGTAAAGCGCGTTGGTCAGCACAGCGGCGGTGTCATCCCCGAAGCCGCTCGGAGAGACGATCTCCGAAATCCTGCCCCTCGTCTCGCGCGAAACCCAGCCATTGATCCGCTCGGCCGCTCCGGTGGGATCACCAGCATAATCGACGGTTTCCGGAGCCGCTCCGAAGCCGGCATGCGCCTCGGCGACATACTCGTCCCGGACCGGCAATCCCTTCGCCAGCCACAGCGCGTTCGCGATGCCGAGCGCGGTATCGGCATCGCCGGTGTCGTTAAGCTGGGCATTGTAGGATTTGATGAGCGCAGGGACGTTGCGGGACGAATCCCAACCAAGCACGCGGCCAATCTCCTCGCGCGTGGCGCCCCGCGCGCCAAGGTAGGCGAGCCCCAGGCCCTGCGACAAGCTGACCGGGGAGATGAACAGATTGGCGTTTGCATCGGCCTTCGCTGCCAGGTGCGGGTAGACCTTGACGGTCATTAACGCCGCGCCATAGGTCAGGTCATGCGGCAAAGCCTCGGCGTCGGGCCGGGACAGGCTTGTAGGAAGCGAGCCGGGACTCGGTGCCGGGTCGCGCGTCGCACAGCCACCAAGCGCGAGGATGGCAAGAAGCGGGTATGACAAGGCTGTTTTAGGCATGGCTCTCCCTAAAGGCTTGGCTGCTGATCGTAGAAATCGACCTGCATCCGCATGGCTCCGAGCGGTTCCACGAAATGCGGCTGTTCGGGCAAGATCAGCCCTGGCCGGTCAGGTGTAAGGACCACCTCCGAGGCCGGGTCGAGATAGGTGAGCTTCAATCTCCCTTCGATGACCCGGATCACGCCCCACACACCGGCCTTGGTGCGATGTTCGGAGCGCAGGGCAGCGGGCAATGTCGCCTCATCGAATATGGGCGTCGAGCGGTAGGGAATCACCATTATCTCTTCACTCCCACCTGGATCGTGCATCGCACCGGCTGATCCGCCTTCCTTGCCGCTTGCCGGCATCCTTCGATCTTTTCACGATTGTCGCGCAGCAACCTGTCGGCCGCGACGATCGCCTCCCAGCTCGCCGGTGACGCGCTCGCCATCAAATGCTGCCCGGCATCCCACGGTGTCGCCTCGGCAAGAGCCCGCGTCGCCATGCGTTCGGGCCATTGCCAGCTCGCCGGCGCGATCTCGCGCGCGACCATACCGGGAAGGAAGGACCAGAGGAGGATGCCGATAAGCAACCCGCTCAACCCGAACCATAGTTGACGGTCCTTCTGATCCCGCGCCGTCAGCGCCGATTGAACGACGGTGCGCAGCTCGCGCCCCTGCTGCTTCATCTCGTCGGTGGCGGTCGCGAGGGCGGCATGGTCGGCGCTGCGAAGGTCGGCCGCCGCTCGATTGATCTGCGCCGAAACCTGTGCAGGCGTCATCGCCAGCGCCGGCGACTTCACGATGGCCGTCGTAACCTGGTCCAGGCGTCCGTTGATGCCGTCCAGCCCCTGGACGACATACCCCAGCGTCTCGGAATAGTCGGGCACGTCGATGCTGGCGCGCTCGGCCGCCAGTCCCTCGATGGCGCGGCGCATCAATGCCAGCTCGCCGCGCTGCTGCTCGACCGCGGCGCGCACCTGCTCGAATGCTTCCGCCGCCGCGTCGCCGCCTTCCTCCCATTCCTCGTCCGCCATTGTCTCTCCTTATCGGCTCAACCCTCGATCGCGGCCGATTTCCAGCGAACGGGTCAATTCCTGGCTGATCGGACGATCCCGGCGCATCTCCAGCCCCAGTTCGGGCGCGCGCCGCCGCAGCACGGATTCGAGCTGCGGATCGCGATGCAGTCCTCCCGCCAAGCCATCCATCTTCTTGGCCGTGCGCTCCGCGCCGGCACGATCGCCGCTGCGCGCGAGCTCGGCCCGCTCGCGCGCCATACCTTGCCAGCGCTCCACGAAGCGGTCGGCACGCAGTTCGGGATTGGAACGGACCTGGGCTTCCTCGGCCATTGCCCGCGCCGCCCCGCCGGCTTTGCCTTCGGCCGCGTCGCGCACCAGTGCGGGGTTGCGTTCGAACGCGGAAGCCAAATCCCGAGCCGCCTGGGGGCGCAACCGATCGAGCGCGTCCCCGGCCTTCGCCAGCGCCTCTTTCTGGTGCGGGAGCACAGGCAAGCCCTTCTCGCGCATCCGGTCCATATCGGCCTGGACGCGCGCATAGCGTTCGATCGCCTTGGCCTGATTGGGCGCGGGCGATCCCCGCTCGGAGCCGGTGTTGATCGGCCCCCCTTTGCCGTCGCGCACCGGCTCGGGCGACGTCGGTTTCGGGCGGAAGCCGGCGAACATGCCCTTGGCCTTCGCCTGCACCTTGGCGACCATCTCCCGCGCGAGTTCCGGGAACCGGATCTCGCGCCGCTCGGCGAACGCACGCACCCGGTCCTGCTCGGCCGTAGCGCCCTCACGCCCATAGTCGCCGGCCATGTCCTTTGCGCGGTCACGCGACAGGACACGGGCGAGCTGACGCTGATCGGCAAAATCATCACGCCCATAGTGGAGCTGCGCCCCGTCACGGTGCCGCGACATGCCGACATAGGCCGAATGACGGTCCATCCCCGGCGTCGCCAGCACATGCGCCTGATCCACCGTCACGCCCTGCGACTTATGGATGGTCGCGGCATAGCCATGATCGACATGGGCATAGTCCTTGAGGTCGAACGCGATCCTCCGGCCATCGTCGAGCTGCACCGCCATGCTGTCGGGCGAAACGCGCTCGACCTTTCCCAGCGTGCCGTTCTTCACGCCAAGGCCGCGCTCGTTTTTCAGGAACATGATGCGGTCGCCGCTGGCGAAGTCGCGTGGCCCCCGCTCGGCCGACACGCGCACGTCCGCCCCCAGCTCGCTGGCGTCGCGCAGACGTTCGCGCGCGGCCTGGTTCAAATCGCGCACCTCAGCATTGGTGTGGGTGAGGATGATCCGCGTCTTGTCCGGATCGGCAAGCCGCTGCGCGTCCCAGCGGCCCACCAGCTCGCCCCGCGCAGCTTCGCGCGTGTCGGCCGCGTGGACCATGCCGTGCTGCTCATAGGCATGGATCGCCTCGCCGGTGCGGCCCGTCGCCAGCGCCTTCGTGGCGTCGCGCTGCCAGTCCTCATGCTGCCGGCGAACGTCGCTGATTTCGGCCGCGCCGTGGCGCTCGGCCAGCGCGCGGAACGCCGCGCCGGCCTCGATCGCCTGCAACTGCTCGGCGTCGCCGACAAGAACGACCTTAGCCCCTGCCCGCTCGGCCTCTGACAGCACGCGCTCCATCTGGCGCGTGCCGATCATGCCGGCCTCGTCGATCACCAGCACGTCACGCGGACCTAGCAGCTCGCGCCCCTGGCCCCACTGATATTCCATGCTGGCGATCGTGCGCGACTGGATGCCGGAGCCGCCTTCCAAGCCCTCGGCCGCGATCCCCGACAGGGCCGCGCCGCGCACCTGATAGCCGGCGCGCTCCCATTCGTCGCGCGCAACGCCCAACATGGTCGATTTGCCGGTGCCGGCGTAGCCGACCACAATTGAAAGATCGCCCTTGCCGGTGATATGTGCCAGCGCGGCCTGCTGTTCTGCCCCGAGTGTCAGGCCCCCACTTCCGGCGGCGGCGTCACGATTCCACGCTGCCGCCGGGAGACCATGCCCCTCCCGTCCAGCAAGCCGATCGCCGGCGCGTTCCAACCGCTGCTCGGTGTCGATCATATCGCGCGAGGTAAAGCGGTCCTCGCCGCGTCCGTCCTTGCCCAGCGCCACCAGCTCGGGGCTGGTCCGCACCGCGCTCATCACCTGGTCGAACTGGTCCTTGCCGTCGCTGTGCCGGAACGCGAACTGCGCCAGGTCGCGCCGCGTGAACGTCGCCTGTTGCCGCGTGATACCGTCGAGCGCGATTTCCGGATTGGCGATGATCTTCTCGCCATTCTCGCGCGCGATCCGCGCATGATCCTCGACCCGCTCCGCCTCAAGGCCCTGTTCGGGCATACGCGATGCCGCTGGCCCGATCTTGTGCTGCGGCTCCAGGTCGATCCCCTGTGCCTCCAAGGTGCGATGATCTATGCGGGCATCAATATCCAGCTCGGCAAGCCGCTCGTTGACATGGTTCGCCCATGCCTCGCGCCACCTCTCCAACAGCTCGGTTCGGTTCCACTCGCGGACCTTCTTCCCGAACCCTTCCCCGTCCACCTCGCGCATCGACAGCATGACATGCGCGTGGGGCTTGGGCATCCCATCCTTGCCCATGTCCCAATGGACATTGAGGTCCGCGACCATGCCGCGTTCGACAAACTGCTTTTCGACAAATTCGCGGGCGAGCGCGACGCCCTGCACCTGATTCATTTCGCGCGGAATCGAGAACTCTACCTCGCGGGCAAGCTGCGCGTCCTTCCTGACCTCCCCCGCCTCGACCTCGTTCCACAAGGTCGTGCGGTCGTTTAAACGCTCCGGCGCACCTTCGGGCAACAGGATTTCCGAATGAACGACGCCGGCCTTGTTCGAGAAATCATGGTCGCGCCCGAGCCGGTCGTCGTGCAGCCGTTCCGCCGCACGATAGGCAGCCGACGCAACGGCGCTCGATCCGTTGGCGCGACTGATGACCTTGGCCGAGAAATGGTAGATCGCCATGACAGCCGCTATACTGCCCTTCTTAGCGCACGTCGGCAACGACGTATAAGCGCGCACTCACCACTCTCTGCCGTTCGCGTGATTGACTTGGCCGCATTTCATGATGGAACCGCTGTCCTGCCAGCGCGATCGTGCTACTGTGCGGCTCCTGTTCGACGGGCGCGAGGGAGAGAGTGATGCGAAAAACGCGCGACTATGACGCCGAATTGCGGGCACTGAGCGACAAGGCCAAGTCTATCAAGGCCAAGAAGATCGAGCAACTTGGGTTACTGGTGACGGCAACCGGGGCCGATGCGCTCGATCTCGACACACTCGCCGGCGCGCTGCTCGCTGCCGTGGAATCGGCCGACGCTGGCGAAAAGGAGGCGTTGCGCTCGCGGGGCGCGGCCTTCTTTCAGGGACGCGGGCGCAAGGCTGGGCGACGCTCTGGCGGCAACGGCGAAAGCGGAAACCAGACTGGCGCAGGCGAGGCACAGGGTTGAAGCCGCCAAGCGCCGCACCGATACGAGAGGATGGGTCGTGCAGCGCCGCGAACGCACCCGCCATCTCATAGAGCTGGGCGGCCTCGTCCAGAAGGCCGGCCTCGTCGAATTGGCCGACGACGATCGCGCAACGCTCTACGGCGCGATGCTCGATCTTGCCGCCCGCGCGCGTGATGATGGCAACGCGCTCGCGCTCTGGAAGCGGCGCGGCAAACGTGCGTTCGACGCGGAAGCGGAAGGACAGGACAGCAAGGAACAGACCGCCCATGACTGACGACACCTCGCGCCTTTCCTGGCAGCTCCTGATGGTCGGCCCCGGCATCGACCACATCACCCCCGATATTCAGGACAAGCTCGCAACCCTGCTCGATCTGCTGCCCGCCACGGCGATCATCAACGTCCAGACCGACGCCGGCTATGTCACCGTCTCACGCGACTGGCCCAGCCATCGCATGGAAACCGTCGATAGCCTGGTGGACGCCATCGCCGC
Source organism: Sphingomonas bisphenolicum (assembly GCF_024349785.1). Lineage (NCBI taxonomy): Bacteria > Pseudomonadati > Pseudomonadota > Alphaproteobacteria > Sphingomonadales > Sphingomonadaceae > Sphingomonas > Sphingomonas bisphenolicum. The sequence goes on along the minus strand of NZ_AP018820.1, from coordinate 49,009 downwards.
CGCTCAGGGCATCACCGCTATCGACCTGCCCGAAGCGCGCTGACCATGCGCGCCGGCCTCGATCATCTTCCCGCCGCCAAGCGCCGCGAGCTGGAACGGGTCGCCCGCGTCCTGTTCGATGAATTTGAGGATGCCGTCAAAACCAAGCTCTCCGACAAGCGCAAGGGCGGCCGCATCCTCAAGCTGATCCTGTTCGGCTCCTACGCGCGCGGCGATTGGGTCGAGGATCGCGCCAGCGGCTATATCTCCGACTATGATCTGCTCGTCATCGTCAACTCCGAGACCTTCACCGATCTGCAACATGGTGGGCTGTCGCCGACGATCATCTGGTGCGCGAGCTGACCGTCACCCGCCAGCTCGCCACGCCCGTCAATTTCATCGTCCATTCGCTGATGGACGTGAACGACCAGCTCGCGCGCGGCCGTCCCTTCTTCGCCGACATAGCCCGCGATGGGATCGCCCTCTACGAAGCGCCGGGACAGCGCCTCGCCGTGCCGCGCCAGCTCGACGCGCAGGAACGCCACGCCGAAGCCAGGGCGCATTATGACAAGTGGCTCCCCGATGCCGCATACTGCCTGACGCTCGCCGAATATGCGATCCGCGACGGCGAGACCAACCATGCCGCGTTCATGCTCCACCAGGCCGTCGAGCGCGCCTATCATGGCCTGCTGCTCGTCCTGACGCTCTACGCGCCCAAATCGCACCGCATCGGCATCCTGCGCTCGCTTGCCGAAAATCTCGATCCCCGGCTGATCGAAGCCTGGCCGCGCGATACCCGCGCCGCCCGCCGCCATTTTGCGCAGCTCCAGCGCGCCTATGTCGAGGCGCGCTATTCCCATGCCTATGAAATCACCCCCGACGAACTGGCCTGGCTCGTTGACCGCGTGAAGCATCTCCACACGATCGCCGCCGCGATCTGCGCCGAACATCTCGAAAACGACAGCGGGAGGGAATCCTGATGATGGAATGGTTCCGCCAGCTCGGCCGCGCGATCCGCAACCTCGCGCGGCTCGCGCGCGAACAGCCGATATGGGCGATCACGGCCCTCGTCACCAGCCCGGTCGCCCTCATCCGCCACCTGTTCGGCGTCCTGGTCCTGTTCCTCATCACCGGCCTGGTGCTGGGGCTTGGGGTGCCGCTCATTCTTGGCAGGCTGCTCGGCCTGGCCCACGATTCCCATATCTATCAGACCGTCATGATGCTGACGGCGATCGTCGTCATCCTCGTCGCGCTGCGCGCCCTCTTTCAACCGCTGATCCTGCGCTACGGCGGCCCTGCCGGCGATGCCACGCACGGCTCGGCCCGCTTCGCCACCGATCGGGAAACTCGCCCCCTCGCCCAAAATGGCGACGGCCTGCTGATCGGCCGCGACCGCAAGAACGGCAGGCTGCTGCGCTATGCCGGCCCCTCGCATCTGCTGACGATCGCGCCGACGCGCACCGGCAAGGGCGTGGGGACCATCATTCCCAACCTGCTCGACTATCCCGGCCCGGTCGTCTGCATCGACCCCAAGGGCGAGAATGCCCGCATCACCGCCCGCCATCGGGCAAAGTTCGGCCCGGTCCATGTCCTCGATCCGTTCGGGGTGACGGGCCTTCCCGGCGCTGCCTTCAATCCGCTCGATCGCATCGACCCTGCCGGCCTCGATCTCGCCGACGACTGCATGACGCTGGCCGACGCGCTGGTCTATGACGCTCCCGGCGAAGCCGGCGAGGCGCATTGGAACGAGGAAGCCAAGGCGCTGATCGCCGGCATCCTCCTGTGGGGGTGACTACACGAAAGTGACGTATCTGCACGGAAAGGGCGAACGGATAGCGAACGTCACGCGGCAAGTAGGGAGTTGACGGCGCGCAGCGGTCGCAAGGCGTCCGGATCGGGTTGATCTTCAACATTCCAGCTATAGTCACCGGTCAGCGAGATATGCTCCCAGCCCAATGGCGCGATGTGGCGTGCGATTTCGTCGGCTGTGCCGATGTCCGCCAGCGCCATTTCGAGATAGCGAGTGTTCCACAAGATGATGGCGGCGACGAGCAGGTTGAGGCCGGAGGCGCGATAGGTCTGGTTCTCGAACCGACGATCGCGCAGTTCGCCGAGCTGGTTGAAGAAGAGCGCGCGGGCGAGCGCGTTGCGGGCTTCGCCTTTGTTGAGGCCCGCCTGGGTGCGCCGGCGCAGGTCGATGTCGCGCAGCCAGTCGAGCATGAAAATGGAGCGTTCGAGGCGGCCCAGCTCGCGTAGTGCGAGGGCCAGTCCGTTCTGTCGCGGATAGGCGGACAAGCGGCGCAGCATTGCCGAAGCAGTGACGGTGCCGGTGCGGATCGACGTGGCGAACCGCAGCAGTTCGTCCCAATGCGCCGCGACATGACCCAATGCGATCGGTTCGGCCGTCATGCCGGCAAGCAAGGGGCCGGATTCTTGGCCGGGAAGGAGGTGTAAACGACGCTCCTTGATGTCGCGCAGGCGCGGCGCGAAGCGGTAGCCGAAGAAGGGCATGAGGCCGAACACATGGTCCGATGCCCCGCCCGTATCGGTGTAGTGCTCCTCGATCGTCAGGCCGGTCTGGTGATACAGCAAGCCATCCAGCACATAGGGCGCTTCGCCAGCGGTCGCCGCGATCACCCGACTTGCGAAGGGGTCATATCGATCCGAGACATGGGTGTAGAAGGCAACGCCTGGTTCGTTGCCGCTGCGCGCGTTGATGTCGCCGATCGCGGCCCCACGGCCCCCGGCATGAAATTGCTGTCCGTCGCTCGACGAAGTGGTGCCGTCTCCCCACAGCGCGGCGAGCGGCATGGCGCGATGGGCGTCGATCAGCCTTCCCAACGCTTCGCCATAGGCGGCTTCGCTGATGTGCCAGTCGTGAAGATGGGCGAGCTGACGCAGACTTGCGCCCCGGCAGGTTTCCGCCATGCGTGTGAGGCCGAGATTGATGCCATCGGCGAGGATGACCGTGAGCAGCGCATTGCGATCGTCGGCTTCCCGGCCCGAACGACGATGGATGAAGCATTCGCTGAACCCGGTCCAGGCATCGACCTCCAGCAGAAGATCGGTGATCTTCACGCGCGGCAGTCGATCATAGGCGGCGCGACGGGCAATCTCGGTGGCGGGCGGTGTTGCCGCCTTCAGCGGCGAGATGATGAGACCGTTTTCGTCAAGCTTAACCTGGGGCAGCTCCCCTTGCCGTGCAAGGACCGTTACCTGCTCGATCGCCGTGTCGAGCCTGGTGCGCCGTTCCTCGATATGGCGCTCGAAATCCGTTTCGATGGCGAGCGGCAACGGCCCCTTCTCGCGCAGCGCCGCAAAGGTCGCCGGCGGTATGAGATAGCTGTCGAAATCGCGAAACTGCCGGCTTCCCGCGACCCATATATCCCCGGCTCGCAACCGCTCGCGTAGTTGCGACAAGGCGCATAGTTCATAAGCGGCACGATCAACGATGCCATCCCGCAGGACGAACGGGCGCCATGCGGGCGGCACAAAGCGTAGCGGCACGCGATCAGGCAAGCGCCGTTTGCCGGTCCGATATAGCTCCGCGATGATGGCCAGCGCTGACAGGAGCCCCTGAACCGCGCCGGCGCCGCGAAACTCGAAGGCGTTGAGAAAAGCGCCGACAAAGAGCTTCACCGTCCGATGCCGCTCGATCAATTCGGCGGTGCGATCGACGGTTTCCGGTCGCCCGAGCACTTCGGCCTGCTCGACGGCCACGGCGAAGTGCTGCCAGTCCAGCGCCTCGATCTGCGCCAGAGAATCCACGCCCTTGCTGCGCGCGTCGATGAGGAGGCGGCAAGACCCCGTGAGCGTCCGGAGGTGGCCTTGCAACTCGCGCACCGTCTTGAGGGCTTTGTCGCGGGTCCGGTTCTCGGCGCGGCGCGCCATGCTGCCCAACAGCTTGTCGAACATCGTCAGGGTGGCGTCGGTCAGGCTTTCCTCAAGCCGGATGCCGGTTGCCGCCAGCGTCGCATGGCGGCGCAGGGCATTGAGTTCGCCAAGGTGCTGGGGTGTGATGCGGCTGCCTTCGTCCGCCAGCCTGTCAAAAGTCAAAGCCGGGATCATGTCGGCACGGGCGCGATCGAGGCCCAGCGCGCGGATATAGGCGAGCCGTTCGATCAGGCGCAGGATGTTGCGCGCTGCCGGCGATTGTGGCGCATTGCGCATCCAGGATAGCCATGTCGCGACCTGCCCCGGTCGTCGGGCCAGCAAATCGTCCAGGCCCTGAAGGGTGTCAGGCAGCAGGCCATTCGTGAGCACTTCATAGGTAAGCTGTTCGGCTTGCTGGCGCGCCCGCCGCAGCACCGCTTCGAGAATCGACGGAGAAGGCAGGAGGATCTGCAGGCGCCGGAGTTCATCGACGATGACGTCTGCCATCTGGCCGGGGTGTATGATGGTCTGCGCGATTGGGACCGAGAAGGCGACAACTTCACGGAAAGCGTTGCGGTCAAAAATCCTGAACCCGTGCGATCGTCGGATTTCGACGAGATGCTCGCGACGGGTCTGGTCCCGATGGGCATAATCCGCGAAGGCTGCCGGCGCGACGCCGAGTTGCTGCGCCACATAGGCGAGCACAGGAGCGGGCGGGACTTCGCCCGCTTCCAGCGCACGGCCAGGCCATCTCATATATAGCATGAGCATCGCATAGCCGAGCCGGGTGGCATCGCCGCGACGGCGGCCGACAATTTCCAGGTCGTCGCTGGTCAGCGTATAATGACGCGCGATCTCGCGCTCATCGAGCGGCGCGCCATAATGCCTCGCCCAGATTTCCAGGCTCACCAGTCGCCGTCTCGCCAAGCATCATCTCCTTCGCTTTGCGTGTCCGTCAGACGGTCCTCTGGCGGCCAACAGGAATATGTCCGTTAACTCTGGACCTGTAACGGCGATTCGGACAAGATCGCATAATGACGGGAAAACGGACAGGATCGGGCATCATGTGGCGCTGATCGGCTATGCGCGCGTCTCGACCGCAGACCAGAAGCTGTCGCTCCAGCTTGACGCGCTGAACACTGCCGGGTGCGACCGTATATTCGACGATCACGCATCCGGGGCAAAAGCCGATCGGCCTGGCCTAACCGAAGCGCTCGCCTATTTGCGCCCCGGCGACACGCTGGTGGTCTGGAAACTCGACCGCCTCGGCCGCTCGATGAGCCACCTGATCGAGAAGGTCGGCGAGCTTGCGGCGCGCGGCATCGGGTTCCGCTCACTCACCGAGAATATCGACACCACCACTTCGGGCGGCATGCTGGTGTTCAACATCTTCGGCTCGCTGGCCCAATTCGAGCGTGACCTGATCCGTGAACGCACTCATGCCGGCCTCAAGGCCGCACGCGAGCGGGGCAACAAGGGTGGTCGCCGGCCTGTCGTTACCCCCGACAAACTACGTAAAGCGCGGGCGCATATCGCAGCGGGCCTCACTGTTCGTGAGGCGGCGGCCCGGCTCAAGATCGGCAAAACCGCCCTATACAAGGCTCTGGAAAACGCGTGAAACCGCTGGCGATCAAGAACTCGTGGGTGCTGGTCACAGGGGCTTCGACCGGTTTGGGCAGAGCGTCCGCCCTCCGCTTGGCGGCATCGTACCAGGCCAAGCCCCTGATTGTTGGACGAAGGCTCGACAACTTGCGGGAGCTACAGACCGAAATTGACGAGCGGTTCAATGTGCCGTGCGAGATTATAGTGGCTGATCAACGTGAAATCGAGGGCAGGGAGAAAATCGCGGCTAAGGTTGCAGAATTGCAAGTAACAGCCGCTTTGTTGGTTGCCGGAATGACGAGCGTTGGTTCATTTGATGCAGGCCGTGCCGACACTTATGCCGAGGTAATTGAAACAAACATACTCGGTTTCACGGATTTGCTGGCTCGCCTGATTGCGATTTTCAGGGAGCAGCCGTTTGAATCCTCAGTAATCGCCGTGTCGAGCCTGGCGGGCGAAACATCCGTGCCCTTCCAAGCGGTCTACGGCGCGTCGAAAGCCTATGTGAGCACCCTCATGCGAGCGCTTTCCGTGGAGCTTGCCGGGACGGGAGTGAGTGTTGGGTCTTTTGCACCCGGTGGAATCGACACAGACATGGCTGCCCTCAGCGATTTGAAGTGGGGGAGGTTGGGTTTGATGGACGTTGACCGGTGCGCGGCCCATGCAGTCCACGCTCTGGTTTATCGGCAATCCTTCGCCATACCGGGGATGGGCAACCAGCTCACATATTTGGCGAGCAGGGTTCTACCTCGATCGTTGGTCAATCGGATTGCCGCCCTCCCATATCGGCGCCCGTAGGGCGGCACCACATAAAAGGGGCAGGAAAGCCTGCGAATAGCATCTGCTGGCATCGTACCGGATTTGTTCGCCCTTAGCGTGCAGATACGTCACTTTCGTGTAGTCACCCCCTGTGGGTGGCGTGCGACCCGGAATCGCGAGGCCAGGACCGCACGCTGGAAGCGGTGCGCGACTGCCTCACCTTCGCGCCCGATAATTTCCAAAGGATGCTGCGGGAAATGTCGCGCAGCACGCAGGCGCGCGGCCTGATCGCCCGCGCCGCGAACCGCCACCTGGGCAAGTCCGATCGCGAGGCCGCCGGCGTGCTGTCGGCCGCGCAGCGCCATACCCATTTCCTCGATTCGCCGCGCATGTCGGCCGTGCTGGGGCGCTCGGATTTCACCTTCGCCGATGTGAAGGCGCACGCCACCACCGTCTATCTGGTGTTGCCGCCCGATCGGCTCGCCACCTATGCCCGCTGGCTGCGCCTGATGCTCGCGCAAGGGCTGACCGATCTGGCGCGCGCGCCGTCCTCCCCTGCCCGCTCCGTCCTGTTCCTGCTCGATGAGTTCGCCGCCCTCGGCCGCCTCGAACCCGTCGAGCGCGCGATGGGCCTGATGGCCGGCTATGGCATCCAGCTCTGGCCGATCCTGCAAGATGTTCACCAGCTCCGCGCGCTCTACGAGCGCCGCGCCGGCACCTTCCTGTCCAACGCCGGCGTGCTGCAAGTGTTCGGCGTCAACGATCACGACAGCGCCAGGCTCGTCTCCGATCTGCTCGGCCAGGAGACAGTCGTGTTCGAGACGATGAGCCGCGCGATCGACGCGGAGGAAACCGGCATATCGTTCGGATCGCAGCATGTAGCGCGGCCGTTGCTGACGCCGGATGAAGTCCGCACGCTGCGCGAGGATTTGCAGCTCCTGTTCCTTGCGGGGCAACGGCCGATCGTCGCCGCCAAGCTGCGCTACTACGCCGATCGCGAGTTCGCCGGGAAGTTCGACAAGGCGTGAACGGACACTATCGACGAAGTGAAAAAGGCCGTTTGCTGTATAGTGTCAGAACTGCCGCCAAGGGCGGAAGGATAGAATATGGACCAACGCGTCATTGATCTTTGGGACCGGCTCATGGCCTATGGAGAGAGCGGTTCCGCACCTCTTCCGGCGATCCGCGACGAAGTGTTGGAGCTGCACGAAGCGATCACCGATGAGGAAAGCCGGCTCGGCCTCATGCGGATATTCAATCTCGTCTGCGATCTTGTGGCGGTGCATCTCCAAGAGACGAACGGCGATCTTGAAGCCTTCGCCCAGCACCGGCAGGGCCAGATATGGATGTTCCTGCGCGCGGAATGTCTTGTCGATGGCGCGTTGGACCGGAGCCGGCTGCGATATGTGACATGGCGCGAAGTCCAGGCCGGCCGCATGACCGAGGATGATCCGCTGCGCCGCTACGCATTGGGCGATGACTCCGCCTTTGATGAGCTGATGGCCGCGCCGACGCCACCGAAGCGGACGCGCCACTAGGCGCGAATGTATAGGCGTATACAAATATACATGTTCGCCGTCTGTTCGCCCTTGGCGTTGTTTAGCGGACTTTCCGCGCCCTGCCCTGCCGGCTCTTGGCGTAGGATTCCGCCCTCTCCCGCAGCAATGTTCGGGGCCAAATCCGTGAAATCGTTGCCTGGCGCACAAACCTTGAGGCTCGCCGTTTCGATCCCCGACCTCGCGAGGATCTAGCTTTCCAGAAATCGGCCGCATGGGAAGCCCGTAGAGCGCCATTGCCGCTTGGACCCTCCCCGGCCTGCCAAACGTCCAGAATGAAGCCCAGCGGCCCGGAAATCGCCCCTGCTGCGACGTTTCCGCCTCCCCTGCCCTCTCGGCTCGATCACCGCCCTATCCGCCTGGCTTTCCTGGAAAGCCAATTGCGACGGTGCCGCTGGCGCTGTGGTGTCGATAGAAGCGGGGCGTTTAAACGATCCTCAATCTAGCAAAAAGCGTGCCGGCGAAGCCGGCTCATCATGGGGATGCCGGGTGGGAGGATCGCAAAGCGATCCGGGGCGGCCGAAGGCCGCGAGCCGGCGGGGGCGAAGCCCCCAAGAGGCGGCGCTTTTCTTCCCTCTGACCGGTGCCGGTAGCGCGGCGCGAGTGGATCATGCTGCCTCTGTCCCGAAAATCAGGACAAGTTGTTCGATCTGGCGGGACGCTGGTGGGTGAAACCACGATGATCCGGCGTCGAGTGGGCGCTGCGGTTAAAGTTATCCACAGGTCGGCCTAGTGTTAATATATGGGTTAAAGAGTCGTGTTACGGGATTTTGGCGGTTTCATAAGCAACTGAAAATATTAGAATAATCGGGCGTTTTTTTGCCCTCGGCGTCAACGGAACCCCGAATCTGGTGACTCCAGAACCCCGAATCTGCGTCAACGAAACCCCGAATCGCGATCACCCGTCAATGAAACCCCGAACTTTTCCGTTGCGTCAATGAAACCCCGAATCTACGGTGCGCGTCAATGAAACCCCGAATCGAGCCTGACCGTCAACGAAACCCCGAACTCCCGCTTGCCGTCAATGAAACCCCGAACGGCGCGGAGGGACGCCCTCCCCTGCTGCCTGTTCGCTACCCCGATCCCGATCTGTTCATTTGCGATGTTCTCGACGCCATCCCCAAGGATGACATGGCCTCGATGGAGCATCCGATTTTCTCGCTCGCGACCAAGCCCGATCGGCGCGTGTTCCGCTATGAGCATAACGGCAACAAGCTCGAAATCGTCCCCAGCGTCAAAGGGCTGGCGACGATCCACGACAAGGATATTCTGATCTACTGCATCTCCCAGCTCATCGGGAAGATGAACCAGGGGGAGCGACCGAGCCGCACCTTGCACCTCACTGCTCGCGATCTACTGGTGTGGACCAACCGGCAAACCGATGGCGACGGCTATGACCGGCTGCGGAGCGCGTTCGAGCGGCTGTCGGGGACGCGGATCACCACGAATATCAAGGCCGATGGCGAGGAAATCACCGAAGGTTTCGGCCTCATCAATGAATGGCGGATCGTGCGGCAAACCCGCTCCGGCCAAATGTCGGAAATCAAGGTCACGCTATCCGACTGGCTGTTCAAGATGGTTGAGGGGCGCAGCGTCCTGACGCTCCATCGCGACTATTTCCGCCTCCGCAAGCCGCTCGAACGGCGTATCTACGAGCTGGCGCGCAAGCATTGCGGCGCGCAGGAAAAATGGTCGATCTCGGTCGAAACGCTACAGAAAAAGACCGGCGCGAGTAGCCATTTGCGCGTGTTCCGCTCGATGCTGCGCGATCTCGTCGCGCACGATCATCTGCCCGACTATGCCGTGGAAATGAACGGCGATACGGTCACGTTCCGCAATCGCGAGGCTCTGGATACGGTCGAGGCGATCGAGGCGGAACCCGAGCGGCCCTATATCGACCCCGAAGGCTTCCACGACGCCAAGAGCGTTGCGCCTGGCTATGACGTTTACGCGCTCTATGACCAATGGGTGTCATGGTGGATCGACAGCGGGCGGCCGGAACTGAAAAGCCCCCGCGCCGCCTTCATCGGCTTCTGTCGCAACAAGCACAAGACTGCCCCCTTGCGCTAGTATAGGTGTATAGATGTATAGGTGTATAATTGTATACATCTATACTAGCCGGCGATGCGCCCCCTTCCCTTCTTCACAAACAGGTCGTCCAGCGCCTCGCCCAGCAGGCTTTGAACGGTCGTCCCTTCCTCGGCCGCGATAATGCGAAGCTGCGTGCTGACCTCGGGAGGGAAATGCCCGCCAATCAGCTTGGTCCCCTGTCGGCCGCTCGGCGGGGCCTTGCGGGTCACGTCTACCGGCTCGATCGCCGACGCTGGGGCCGGGGCCGCGTCTCCGTCCGCCTTGGCGCGGTTCAGCACCGCTTGCAGACTGTTTCCGCCCTTCGCCATCACGCCACCTCCGCCTGATTGTATAGGCGTATATTTGTATACTCGTATAGTCGGCGGATTTCGTCGGCCGCTGGCCCATGCGGCTCGAACTCCTGCACGGCCCGGCCTGCGGCTTGGGCGCGGAAAAAGGCTTTGCGGTTGCCGATCGTCACCGGGCAAACCGTCGCGCCTAGCTCCGCCACGGCCTGAATCGCATCGCCAGTTTCCTGACCTTGCGGGGGCACGAAGGTAAGGACCACGGCAAAGGCGCGGTCGAGCTGGCGCACCACGTCGAGGGTGTGCGTCATGCTCATCGTGTCGAACACGGCCGTCTTAGTCGGGATCAGGATGAAATCAGCGTGACGCGCTGCCTCATAGGCCACGTCGCGCGCGACCGCCGCCCCGTCGATCACGACAAGATCGGTGCCGGCGTCCTCGCAGGCTTTGAGCATAGCGGGCAGGCGCACCGGCTGAATCGACGCCACGGCGGGCGTGTCGAGCTGGCGCACGTCCTTCCAGAACGAGGCCGTCGCCTGCGGGTCCAGGTCGATGATCGCGGCGACCTTGCCCGCCTGCTCGGCCGCGACTGCCAGACAGGTCGCGAGCGTCGTTTTCCCAACGCCGCCTTTCTGTGAGAGAATGGCGAGAACCTTCATGCTACACTCCTACACGTATAATCCTATACTTGTATACACAATAGACCGGGAGGGGAAGCCCTGTCGTTCCCGAAATGACGATAGGGAGGCGCTGAATCTGAAATGACGAAAGCGCGCCGCATCATTCCTCCGGTTCGGCGTCGTCATCGTCCAGCGGCTCATGCTCCATCTGGCCGTGATCCTCGATCGGGCAAAGCGGCGCTCCGGCCTGCTCAAGCCATTTGCGCGCGGTCCTCACGGTATAGCCGCACGTCGCGCACTCGCATTTGAGCATCCGGGTTTTCTGCTTCTTGGGCGCGGTCGACTCCCCGTCCGTGTCGAGACGGGCATGGGGGAGGGGGCCAACGCACTCCAGGATCGGCGCGATGGCCGCAAGGAACGCCTCGCCGGGGGTGGTGGCGCGCATCGGCCCGACCAGCCCCAGCCCAAGGGCGACCCGTTAAACGTCTTCCCATGCCCTGCCGGGATGCCGACAGCGGCATGGACCAGCTCATGCGCGAGGATGGCTGCGATCTGCGCCGGCATCGCGTCGGGCGCGTGCGCCAGGTCCGGGCGGATGAAGATTTCAAAATGCCCGTCCGCGCTCAACCGATTATCCCAGCACTCGCCAATCGCCTTGGCCTTCGCGCCTCTGCTGGTGAAGCCGATCGCCACGCGCACGCGGTCGGGCAGGGGGGCGTCCAGCACCTCGAACAGCGGGGCCATGCCCGCCGCCACCGCATTGAGCCAGCTTTCGCGGGTTTCGTGGGTCATCGTCCTTACTCCCTTCAAATCGCCTGTTCGGCGATGGCCATGCCATCGGCCGGAACACGGACGCCCAAGAACGCCGGCGAGAGAGGGGGGCAGCGGGATTCGATGGGGGTGGTGCGGCCGCAGCGCAGCGAGGCACGGCCCCGTCTAATCCCGTTGCGGGGGAGAGGCGGCCGGGACCGCCTTTCCCCCTTCAAACAGGATCGACGCCGGCGCACGCCGGCACCATGAAGCGAGACCCGCTTGCGATCTCGCCCCCGCCATGTGGGTCGTCACCTTGGGCCAAGACCGCTTGCGGGCTTGGGGAACGAAGCGAGTAGGGCCACGGTGCCGCGCCAGCGGCAGGCGCCGCCCCCTAGCCTGGATTGAAATTGTTGCTCAACTGAGCTACATTATCGGCTTGACTAAGGAGGTTCCAATGGCCGCTACCGCTTTCGTGCGCGCGCGCATCGACGAAACATTGAAGGATGAAGCCGCCGCCGTGCTGGCCGAGCTGGGGCTGACCGTCTCGGATGTGGTCCGCATGACCCTCACGCGGGTCGCCAAGGATCATGCGTTGCCGTTCGAGCTGAAGGTGCCGAACGCCGAGACGCGCGCCGCGATCGAGGCGTCCCGCGCGACGATGAAGGCTCGCCGCGCCCGTTTCACCGATGCCCAGGAAATGTTCGATGCCCTCGACCAAGAAGCCCGCCAGCAGTAAGCGGGCGGCGTTCCCAAGAGAGGCGTCCTACGAAAAAAGGTTCGTCAAGGATTGGGAGCGGCTGTCGCGCAGCGGGCGCTACAACATGAAACAGCTCAAGGAGGCGATGATGATGCTCATCGCCAACGACGCGCCGTTAGGCCCGGAATGGCTGGATCATCCGCTGAAAGGCGATTGGAGCGATCATCGCGAGTGCCATATCGGCGGCGATTTCCTGCTGATCTATACGATTGAGGGGAATCTGGTGAACTTCGTGCGCGCCGGCACTCATGCGGAACTGTTTGAATAGCCATGCGCGTAATCTTCATTCGCCACGGCGAATCTACCGGCAACGCCGGCGTGCCCTGCCACGATCTCGGCGCGATCGAGCTGACGGAGCTGGGCCAGGAACAGGCACGCGAAGTCGCGGCGAGCTGGATAGAAGCGCCCGCGCTCATCGTCACGTCGCCCTATACCCGCACGCAGCAGACGGCTGCGCCAACGATCGCGCGCTTTCCCGGCGTGCCGGTGGAAGTGTGGCCGATAGAGGAGTTCACCTATCTGCAACCGGCGCGCTGGAACGGCACGCGCAGCGCGGAGCGGATGCCGCACCTCGAACGCTATTGGAGCGCGGCCGATCCTGATTATTGCGACGGGGAAGGGGCGGAGAGCTTCGCCACCCTGCTCCGGCGCTGCGAGGCCGCGCTGGCGCGGCTCGCCGCCATGCCGCCCGCCTCGCTGGTCTATGTGTTCGGGCATGGGCAGTTCATCCAGGCCGCGCGCGCGATCGTGGCCGACGCTCATCTTGACGATCAGGCAAAGATGCGCGCCTTCTGGCGCAAGGGCGAGCCGCCAGCGATCAGCAACGCGCAGCGGGTAGGATTCCGCTGGCATGGCAGGCGCTGGGAATGTGCGCCGGCGATCGCCGCCTAAATCAACGCCAGAGAGGGCGGGGGGCGTCGCTCATCACCCCTGTAGCCGCGAAATCGTCGCTTGGCTGACGTTGAACAGCGCCGCGACCGATCGCTGGGTGTCGCCTGCGTCGAGCTTGCGCCGCGCCTCGGCCTGCTGGTGCGGGGTGAGGGCGCTCTTGCGGCCGAACTTGACCCCGCGCGCCTTGGCCTGGGCGCGGCCAGCGCTGGTGCGCTCGGCGATCCGCTGGCGCTCGTAGCTGGCCGCGACGCCTAGAACGGCAATCACAACTTCGGCGAGCTGCGAGGTCGTGTCCACCATCGGTTCGGCGATCGAGCGGAAGCCGGCCCCGGCCTCCTTTACCGCATGGAGGATGTTCAAGAGGTCGCGCGTGTTGCGGGCGAGGCGATCGGTCGCCGTCACCATCAGCACGTCGCCGGGATCGAGCGCGCCGATCGCGCGCTTGAGCTGGGGCCGCTCGGCCGACGCGCCGCTGATCTTCTCGCGGTAGATCTTCGCGCAGCCCGCCGCCTCAAGCTGGGCGAGCTGCTGGGCCAAATCTTGGCCGTTGGTGGAGACGCGCGCATAGCCGTAAATCATGGCGCGATTCTGCATCAGATTTTTGCATCAGGGAAGGGCACGGAAAAGCGCGGCTTTTGGTTTGATGCGAAACTTTTGACTTCGCACCAGAGCTTTTCCTGTGTGCCCTTTGGCGGGATAACCGAACACACCAGCATTGCTGTCGCTCGCTTAGTTCACGCAGACAGGCACCCTAATCGTATTCATTGGGCCTCCACCTGCGCTCGCTATATGACGAGTTTGCCAGACGGTACGGGTACACTTGCCCTTTTTACGGTTTTTGCTCGTCGGTTGTTCTCGAGGCGGGGGCGCTGAATTGGCTTGGCTATTCGCCGGTTCGCGTGGGGGACAGATACCTTGCCTTTCCATGATTTCGCGATGGCGCCTTCCCTGCTCACCGGCCCAGGCATCGGCCTTGGTTTTCCCTTCAGCCAGAAACCGCCGCTTGTATTCCGCCGTGAGGCGCGCCTTGTCTGCGGGTCGTGCGGCTGAGCGGAACAGGAAAGTGTCGTAAGGGGCATTATTTCCTTTCAAAAGTCCCATTCGGAATTAGGTTGGCGTAGCGGTCTGAGGCCGCCGTTTGCGACGGCGTCAGGCACGGAGAAGTCGTAGCGGCCGAGGAAATTGATGTGACGCCAAGATATCGGCGAGAGCCGAGCGATATCGGCGGGCAGCGGCGGCGTCCCGGCCTCGCTGAGTTGGCGCACGGTTTCCTGCATGTAGACAGCGTTCCAGTGGACGATGGAGTTGAGGGCCAGACCGAGGACCCCAAGCTGCTCCTCTTGGCCCTGACGCAGAGGGCTTCTGATTTCGCCCCGATCGCCGTGATGGACGCGCCGACCGAGCTTGTGGCGCAATTCCTGCCGGTTGAGCTGAAACAATATTCGTCGCCGGAACGGCCGGTCATCGATGTATCGCAGGATATGCAGCGTCTTGATGATGCGGCCGAGTTCAGACAGGGCCTTGGCCAGCGTTGTTGGGCGGTCTTTGACCTGCAGCATTCGCATGACGCCTGCGGCCTTGAGGTGGCCGAGCTTGAGCGATCCGGCCAAGCGGATAAGGTCGGACCAGTTTTCCCGGATCAGATTGATTTTAACCCTGCCCCAGGCGGTCTGATCGAACGGCCCATAGCTCGCCTGGCGGTCGATACGCCAGAGTTTGGCGTCGCCGATGTCCGCCAGACGGGGGCTGAACCGGTAGCCCAAGAGCCAGAACAGACCGAAAATGGCGTCGGAATAGGCGGCGGTGTCGGTCATGATCTCCAGAGGATCGAGCTCGGTTTCCTGCTCCAGCAGGAGAGCCAGGACGACCAGGCTGTCGCGCAACGTGCCGGGGATGACCGCTCCGGTCAGACCGCTGAACTGATTGGAAATCATGTTGTACCAAGTGACGCCGCGCTCCTGGCCGTAATATTTGGGGTTGGGCCCGGCGTGTATGGCGCTCGACGGAGCGACAAAACGCATGCCGTCGGCGCTGGCCACCTCGCCTGCGCCCCAATGTTGGACGATATCCAGACGACTGTGAGCGGAAACGATCGCGGCGTTGGCCGCGGCGATGGTCTCGGGCCGAATGAAATTCTGACCGACCCAAGAAAGACGGTCGCGACGCAGAGCCGCAAATTCCGGGCGCACGATCGGCTCAAGACCGATGTTGCAGGCGCCGCCGACCAGGGTCGCGCACAGGCTTATCTCGAAGTGCTCGACGGTGGCCTGACGCTCGCTCAGATGCGTAAAGGACTTGGCAAATCCGGTTCGCGCCATGACTTCAAGAAAGATGTCGGGCATTCCGGCCTTCGGCATGCGCGTTTGGACGGCGGCGCGAAGTGCTCGAAGGCTCTCGGGTTCATCAAGCTTGTCGAGGGGCGTGACCACAATCCCCATCTTGTCGGCGACCGTCTCAAAACGCAGGTCCGGATTGTCGCCGGCGCGCGCAACGACATGTCGATATGCCTCGTCGAGAAGGCGGGAGAGACCGTCAATCTCAATGTCGGCTTCCAGAGATCGGCCCAGGGCGCGTGCTACCATCAACCTGGAATTGTGCCAGGACTCGCCCTCGAGCATCCCGCGCCGGGGATCCCCGTATCGGATGCCGGGCTTGGCGAACACATCGCGACGCTTGATCGCCAGACGCCACGCATCGATGATCGCGAAGACATAGGCCTTCGGGTCGCGCATCCTGCCATCGTCATCCAGGACATGTTGCCTCCACGCCTTCGAGACCGCAGCGATCGGTGCGCCGCGCATCTTGACGAGAGAGGACCAGTCGTCCACGCCCTTGAGGTAGCTGATCGCGGCCTTGACGTTTTTGCCACCTGGGGCAGCGTCGGTCTCGATGCGGGTAGCGATTTCAAAGAACAATCGCCGGGCGCTCCGCCATTTTGTTCGCAGTTGATCATAGGGCTTGGTCTCCGCGGGCTTGGCGATCGCCTCCACCTTGGACATGGCGGCCTCGATGTCGGGACGGGGCAACCGCTCGAAGAGCACATCTCGCCATTCATTGAGGGGCAGGGCGTCGTCGGTCAAAACCAACAGACCCATTGCGTGGAGCAGCATCGCGGCGCCATCGAGATCGCGCAGACTGCGCAGGCGGGCCTGTTTGTCGGCGGCTTCAGCCCCTTTCACCAAGTCGGCGAGCAGAGCCTCGGCCAGCTCGGCGGCGTCGTCCTGGGCCGCCGCTTCGAGCGTATGGAAGAGCGCGGCTACGGTCGCGGTTCGACGAGGCTCCTGAAGGGCGGCGATGGCCGAGGGCTTGCCGACGCGCGCTACCCGCGCGAGCCGCTCAAGGGTTGTGGCGGGAACGCCCCGCGGTGGCGCCGGCCGCAGATTGAACGCCCGGACCGCATCGAGCCGATCAAGGTGTCGGAAGAGTTCGGTCGGCATGCGCTTGGAGGGAACGGTCCGGAGCGCGTCCAGGGCGGCGAACGTGGATGTGTCGCCATCGTCAAACAGCGCGGCGATGCGCACGCGCTGGTCATCGCTCAAGCTGGCGACCAGATGGCGCCAAAGCCTGGTCCGCGCACGATCGCGGATCCTGCCAACCAGGCGCTCGACGACCGTGACGCCCGGCAGCAGCACCTTGTTGGCGATCAGCCAGGCCGCAGCTCGATCAATCAGGGGGCCGGGCCGATCGTCGCCGCTCCAGCAAAGGGCGTAGAGCCATCGGGTCAGCCGGAAACGTGCCACCGCGTTGTCGCCAAAGTCCGTGAAGCCGCAGTGCGTCCGGATGAGCGCGAGGTGCCGGATGCGTCGGCTTCCCGCAAAATAGGCGTCCACGTCCGTGCCGGGTTCAAGAGCGAGTTGTTCGATCACGGCCGCCAGGACCGACGCTGGGATCTCGGCGGGCGAGACTGGAAATGCGCCCAGAAACCGGGCGCTCGTCAGCATCACGGCAAAGCCGAGCCGATTGTGGTCGCCGCGCAGAGTTCCAATGAGGTCGCGATCAGTTTGGTCCAGATGGAAATATCGCGCGAGTTGATCGGCCGACGGTTCGCCATCAAAGCGGGCAAAGCCCTGACGCTGGGCGTCAGTGAGGTGACGGGTGGGCATACCGTGCGAAACTTTCAACTTTTGCGAAGGGGACGGCCCATGCCGATAAACAAGGCGAATTTCTTCGCAAAACATATGTGCGAAACAAAATTGTTTTGCAGTAACTTTCGCACAATATCTGGAGCAGTCGCATGAAGCTCGGCTACGCGCGCGTTTCCACCGAGGATCAGAACTTGGAAATCCAGCGCGGTCGGCTCTCGGAGGCGGGCTGTGAAATGATGTTCGAAGAGAAAATATCGGGGGCCGCTCGTGGCCGGCCCGAGCTTGAAAAGCTGATGGGTCACCTGCGCAAAGACGATGTTCTCGTCGTCGCCCGCCTCGATCGTTTGGCGCGATCCACCATCGAACTCCTGCACATCGCGGAACGCATCAAGGAAAAGCAGGCAGGATTACAATCGCTTGATGAACCTTGGGCCGATACCACGTCCCCGTCTGGCGTGATGATCATGACCGTATTCGCTGGGATCGCCCAGTTCGAGCGGACTCTCATATTGAGCCGAACCGAGGAGGGGCGAAAGGCGGCGATGGCGCGCGGTGTGAGCTTCGGACGCCCAAAGAAAATGCGCCCAGATCAGGCGGAGCTCGCTCGCCAACTCGTTCTCGAGGGTAAGTCCATTAGCGCCGTCGCAAGGACCTTCAACGTTCACCCGGCCACCATCTATCGCTGTATCGAGCCAAACAGTGCCTTATGACACTTTCCTGTTCCGCTCAGCCGCACGACCCATAGCCTGCTCGACATCGAGCGCGGTTACGCGCCGCACCGCGTCCGCCCGCGTCCGCTCAGCGGTCGCCTGCGCGATGGCGGCCCGGCCATTGTTGAACACCGGGATCGGGATCGAGATCGCGAACACCGCGGCGGTGTCGTTGGTCGCTTCCAGTCGCCGCAGCGCCGGTCCGACGTTGATGTCGGGCACCCGATTGGCCCGAGCAAGCCGGATGCCGGCGTCGGCGATGGCCAGATCGGCATCGGCCGCCGCCAGCGCCAGCGTGCCTTGCGCACTTGGCGGGGCGACCGGCCCGAAGGTCGCGGCAGGGAGGCGATCGAGCAGTGTTACGTCCAGCGCGCCATCTATCGGACGACCGATCCGGCGCGCGAGATTGGTCCTGGCCGCCTCCGCAAGCCGCGTCAGCCGCTCGACGTTGGCATCCGCGTTGATCCGCGCCACGTCGGCGCGCTGCTGTTCGAGCGGCGATGCCCGGCCCGCCTGAACGCGGACCCCGGCGCCGCGCAGGACTTCCGCCGCGATCCGGGCTTGGTCGCGTGCCGTCGCCAAGCGGCGTTCGGCCGCGACCGCCTCGACATAGAGCTGCGTCACCTGCACGCGGATATCGGCCTCTGCGATCGCGGCTTGGAGCTGCGCCCGAGATAGCTGCGCGCCGGCGACGGCGACACGCGCGCTTCGCTTGCCGCCCAGCTCGATCGGGATCGCAACCCCGACCGTCGTTTCAGCGCTCCGCAGCCCCCGATAAGGCCCGGAACCCACGACATTCTCGACCTGACCCTGAAAGGTCGGATTGGGGCGGAGGCCCGCGACGGAGCGTCCAGCCTGTGCGGCTTCGATGCCCGCTGCTGCCGCCGCGTTGGCCGGTGCCGACCCACCTGCCGCCAACACGGCCTGATCGAGCGTGAAAGCCGGCATGGGCTGTGCCGATGTTGGCGCAGCCGGGACCGGCGCTTGTTGCGCCTGTGCTTGCGCCTGCGCGATCGATGCGCAGGACGCCGCAGCCAATACGGCCGCGATCAACTTTTTCATTATCTGGTGATCCTGACAAATTGCGTCGAGCCGGCTGATGCCGGCCAGCGGAAGATGTCAGGCGGTGGGCGGCCTCAGCCCAGGATCGACCAAGCGCGATGCGATGGCCGCGTCGGAACCGGCAAATGGGCGCATACCGCCGGCACGGGCCATCGCCGCCAGCTCATCGGTTGCGGGAAGGTTCAGCGACGGCCCATGGCATGTGCCGTGGTGGTGCGGAACGGCCTTATCAGAATCGCCCTGCGACTGATCGGCATCGCCTTCGCTATGCACGGCGCCGCTGCACTCGATCGTGATAGCGCCCGGTCTCTCCTGCGCGTGCACGGTTCCCGTCACCACCAGGGATGACGCGATCATGACAAGCAAAAGGGACCACAACTTACGCAGCATTGAGATTCGTTTAAGTGAAATGGCGCGCAAAGTCATCGTAGAACTTCCGGAGGAACCGATCGCGCCTCGCGCCACGCCGGGATGGCCTCCGTGATTTCGTCGCTGATGGTGGAGAGCGTCAGCGCAGCCAGCAGCAGCCATCCCCATCCCCGTCGAAATCTGAATGTCATCATGGAGCTTTCATGGCGGCTCAGCGCCAGAGGCGAAACCGCAATCGTGCCGCGCGGGATTCACGCCACATTCTATGTATGATAAAGGACATTATCACACATTCAGGGGACCATGATCGCCATGCCCGAGACGGCCTCGACACCGCCGCAGCGCCGCCCTGTCATCCGGACCGTAAGCTTCGATGAGGCCGGCGCGGCGATCGGCCGCTTGCTGCCGATCGCGCTGCCGCCCACGCGCGCGGCCGAGACCGGCGCGTCGGCCAAGGTCGCGGATTTTCTGTTGGCCTGGTGGAATGGCGACGAGTGCGGGCATTTCCCGATCCTGCATCTTTGCAACGTCGATGCCGTCATTGCCGAGGATATGCTGACGGTCATGGCCTATCTGGCGCAGGAGTCGACCACCTATGCCGATGCCTGGGGTTACCGCGACGCGATGCACGACCTTTGGGTGCGCTATCGCGGCGACCCCGCCGAGAGCGTTTAAACGTCTCCGAAGATCCACCGTAAAAAGGGATGCCGGCATGATCGAAAATGACGACGAGGCTTTTGCCGACAACTGCGCCGAGCGCGACCAGGCCAAGGCGCTGCGCGAGCAGGCGCGCGGGGGCGGGCTGCGTTTCGAGGTGTATCTACCCGGCGACATGGCCGATTGGCTGTTGGCGCAGGTCGAGCGGGGCCATTTCGTTGATCCGTCCGAGGCGGTGTTCGCGATCGTCCAGAACTTCATCGAGATGGAGCCGCACCGCGATTTGCGCGACGAGCTGTTGCGCCGGATATTGGACGAGTCGGTTGGACGCGGGCTTGAGGACGTGAAGGCGGGCCGCGTTCGTCCCGCCGATGAGGTGTTTGACGAATTGCGCCGGGAGCTGGCGAAGCCCCGCCGCGAGCCGGCCCGCTGGCAGAAGATCGCACGATGAACCAGCTCGCCCTCCTACCCTCGCCCGCGCTGGCGTTGCCGGCCTTGATCGCGGCGGCCGACGACGCCACGCGGCTGCGCTTCCTTGAGTTCTTCGCCGTCACCATCCGCAATCCGCATACGCGCCGTGCCTATGCGCGCGCGGCGGGCGACTTCCTGGCCTGGTGCGAGGCGCGCGGCGTTGCCTCTCTCGCTGGCGTGCAACCGCTCCACGTCGCGGCCTGGGTCGAGGCGCTGGGGCGCGAGCTGGCCGCGCCCAGCGTCAAGCAGCAGCTCGCCGGCGTGCGCCACCTGTTCGACTGGCTGGTAACGGGCCATATCGTGCCGGTGAATCCTGCCGGATCGGTGCGCGGGCCGGCGCATAGCCAGCGGCGCGGCAAGACGCCGGTGCTCGCCCCCGACGAGGCGCGGCGGCTGCTCGATACCATCGACGTGACGACGCCGGCGGGCCTGCGCGACCGCGCCCTGATTGGATTGATGGTCTATTCATTCGCACGGATCGGCGCGGCGCTCGCGATGCGGGTGGAGGACGTGTTCGTGCAGAATCGCAGGCTTTGGGTGCGCCTGCACGAGAAGGGCGGCAAGCGCCATGAAATGCCCTGCCACCACAACCTTGAGCATTATCTCGCTGAATATCTCGACGGGTGCGAGTTGCGCGAAGACCGCAAAGGGCCGCTGTTCCGCACGATCGCGCGCGGCACTAAGCGCCTCAGCGATACCCCCCTGCCCCAAGCCAATGCGTTCGCGATGGTGCGCCGGCGCGCGGGCGCGGCCGAGATCGGGACGGCGATCGGCAACCATTCGTTCCGCGCGACCGGGATCACCACCTATCTGAAAAACGGCGGCACGTTGGAGACGGCCGCGACGATGGCAAACCACAGCTCGACGCGCACCACCCAGCTTTACGACCGGAGACCCGATGACGTGACGCTGGACGAGGTGGAGCGGGTGTTGATCTAGGCGGCGATCGCCGGCGCACACGCCCAGCGGTCGCCATCCCAATGAAACCCTAGCCGCTGCGCGTTGCTGATCGCGGGCGGCTCGCCCTTGCGCCAGAAGGCGCGCATCTTGGCGCGCTCGTCCAGATCGGCGTCGGCGACGATCGCGCGCGCGGCCTGGATGAACTGCCCATGTCCGAACACATAGACGAGCGAAGCGGGCGGCATGGCCGCGAGGCGGGCCAGCGCCGCCTCGCAGCGCCCGAGCAAGGCGCGGAAACTCTCCGCCCCTTCCCCGTCGCAATAGTCCGGATCGGCCGCGCTCCAATAGCGTTCGAGGTGCGGCATCCGTTCGGCGCTGCGCGTGCCGTTCCAGCGCGCCGGTTGCAGATAGGTAAATTCTTCGATCGGCCACACTTCGACCGGCACGCCAGGAAAGCGCGCTATCGTCGGCGCGGCCGTCTGCCGGGTGCGGGTATAGGGCGACGTGACGATGAGCGCGGGCGCTTGCGTCCAGCTCGCCGCGACCTGGCGCGCTTGTTCGTGGCCGCGCTCCGTCAGCTCGATCGCCGCGAGATCATGGCACGGCACGCCGGCGTTGCCGGTGGATTCGCCGTGGCGGATGAAGATCGCCCGCATGTGCGTCATCTATCCGAATACCTCGCTATGCGAGCCAAGGCGCGCGAGGCGCAGCGTTTCGTCGTCGGGCTTGGCGTAGATCAGCACCAGATCGGGCTTGACGTGGCAATCGCGGTAGCCCGCCCAATCGCCGCTCAGATCATGGTCGCGGTATTTGGGATCAAGCGGCGTGTCGGTCGCGAGCGCGGCCAGGACAGGCAGAAGATCGGCATCGAGGGTCGCTCGATGCCGGCCCTTTGATTCCCGCTTGTAGTCGCGCTTGAACCGGGTCGAACGATCAATCGTCCGCACGGAGGTCCGCCATCAGCGCATCGACGCTGGCGAACTTGGTCCCCTTCCCCGCCGCCAGCTCTGCCATTGCCTCGCGTGTCGCGGCGTTCGGAACCTTGACCTCGAAAGGCAAGCGCCGTTCGTCGGCGATACGCAGCATCAACAGTCGGATAGCGTCGGAGATCGAAAGGCCCATCGCGCCCAGCGCGGCGGTGGCGCGTTCCTTCGTCGTATTGTCGATCCTGGCGCGGACATAGGTGTCGGAAACAGCCATTGGGATTTCCTTCTGAAAACGTAGTCCCAACGTAGTCACAAAATCTGATTTTGGCAATGGGTGCGGTGATTATGCGCCTGCCGCTGACGCGGCATCGTGGCTCTAGTCGCTCACGCTCCCCAAGCCCGCAAGCGGTCTTGGCCCAAGGTGACGATCCACATGGCGGAAGCGAGATCGCTGCGCGGATCTCGCGCAGCAATGCCGGCGTGCGCCGGCGCCGATCCTGTTTGAAGGGGGAAAGGCGGTCCCGGCCGCCTCTCCCCCGCAACGGGATAGACGGGCCGTGCCTCGCTACGCTGCGGCCGCTCCACCCCGTCGATTCCCGCTGCCCCCCTCTCCCGCCGGCGTTCTTGGGCGTCCGTGTTCCGGCCGATGGCATGGCCATCGCCGGACAGGCGATTTGAAGGGAGTAAAGACGATGACCCACGAAACCCGCGAAAGCTGGCTCAATGCCGTGGCGCAGGGCATGGCTCCGCTGTTCGAGGCGCTGGACGCCCCCCTGCCCGACCGCGTGCGCGTGGCGATCGGCTTCACCAGTAGAGGCGCGAAGGGCAAGGCGATCGGTGAGTGCTGGGACAACCGGCTCAGCGCGGACGGGCATTTTGAAATCTTCATCCGCCCGGACCTAGCGCATGCGCCTGACGCCATGCCCGCGCAGATCGCCGCCATCCTCGCCCACGAGCTGGTCCATGCCGCTGTCGGCATCCCGGCAGGGCATGGGAAGGCGTTTAAACGGGTCGCGCTTGGGCTGGGCCTTGTCGGGCCGATGCGCGCCACCACTCCCGGCGACGCCTTACTTGCGGCCATCGCACCGATCCTTGAGGCCGCTGGCTCCCTCCCCCATGCCCATCTCGACACCGGCGGGGAGTCGACCGCGCCCAAGAAGCAGAAAACCCGGATGCTGAAATGCGAGTGCGCGACGTGCGGCTATACTGTGAGGACCGCGCGCAAGTGGCTGGAATTGGCCGGAGCGCCGCTTTGCCCGATTGAAGGGCACGGGATCATGCAGCATGAGCCGCTGGACGCCGACGATGACGAGGGTGGTTAAGCGTCCTCCCCCTGCCCCTTTCATTCAGGCACGGCTTGCACTATGCCCACATGCAAACATGCGGTCATGTAAGGATATTCACATGCCAACAATCGCCATTATCAGCCAGAAGGGTGGTGCGGGGAAAACCACCCTCGCCCTGCATCTGGCCGCCGCCGCCGAGGATGCTGGCCATACCGCGCTGGTGATCGACCTCGACCCGCAGGCGACAGCGAGCCAGTGGGCGGCGTGGCGCAAGGATGCGCCCCCGGTCGTGATCGACAGCGCCCCCCCTCGCCTTGCCGCCAAGATCGAGCAGGCGAGGGCGCAAGGCGCAGCGTTCATCGTGATCGACACCCCGCCCCATGCCGACAGCGCCGCCAGCGCCGCCGTCGAGGCGGCCGACCTGGTGCTGATCCCATGTCGGCCGAGCGCGTTCGACCTGGCCGCGATCAAGACGACCGCCAGCCTTGTGAAGATGCGCGGCAAGCCCGCTTTCGTGATCTTCACGGCGGGAAGCCCGACCGCGCCGCGCATGTATGAGGAAGCGACGCAGCTTGTGCAGGATTATGGGCTGGACGCCTGCCCGCACCGTGTTGCGGATCGTGCCGCGTTCCGTCACGCGGCGGCCGAGGGGAAAACCGCGATGGAGATCGAGCCGGACGGCAAGGCGGCAGACGAGGTGCGCCAGCTTTACAAGTGGACATGCGAGCATGTAAACATGCAAGCATCAACGAAGCGGAGGGCCAGCGCATGAGCCGGAAGGGATCATTGCTTGCATTGCGGGATCGCGATCCCGCACCAACGCCGGCGTCGACCGAGCCGGAGGGAAGGGCGGCCGCGCTGACCGCCCGCAGCACTGGCGTAGGCACCGGCAGCAGTTCGAGCAGCAGCCCGGTTGCGCCGAGCCGTCAGGGCAAGAAGGCGATGACGGGCTATTTCAGCCCGGAAATGTCGTTCGCCATGCACATGACCGCCCGCAAGCACGGCATGAGCTTGCAGGACGCGATGGCCGAGGCGTTCAACGACTGGCTCCGAAAGATGGGGGAAAGTCCTGTAGGCAAGTGAGCATGTTCACATGCAAACATATAGCTTAGGGGAAAACTCATGCCGTGCTAATCGTGTCCGCCATCTTCGCACTGGTGATGATCGGATTGTCCATCCGGGCAAACGCCCGTTTCCGGCAGGAAAGGAACTGCCGATGCAATAGCGGCTTTCACGATCAGAGCCGCTTTCCAATTTGGTGAATTGGTCCGCACCTCGCGTTCTAGCTCTCAGCTTCACGCCCTTCCTTGCGATCTGTGTGCTGGGGCTGTTCAATGTTGCAGCGATGACCCTAACGCCGAGGCCGGGGCAGGAGGGGATGCTGTTACCGTCCCTGATCTTTATTGGAGGCGCGTTCGTGGCGGCCCATGTTTTCCACCTTTGGTTGATCGGAAGGAGCCTGGGCCGAAGTTAAACTCAATGTCGTCATGTTCACATGCAAACATGGCAGTTAACGCCACGACACTGTCCTATTGCCGCCACGATTTTCGGCGAAGCAATCACGCCATGGTAGTTATTAGGCCCAGTCGGCCCGAAGCTGCGATTTTGGCCAGGTTGAAGAACGAACACTGAACGCTTGATTGATTCTACCAGGACCGTTGCTGACCACCGACCTCGTAGATATCGGCTTCCATGGAGCAATTGTAGCTCTCTGCGATGTTGAACATCTCGGAGAGGAGGCTTTGGATTTCCTCATCAAGGGAAATGCCATCCGGATCGGGGTCATAGGCGACGGTCAGTTTGTAATCACAATTGCCGTTTTTTACCATGGCGTAGTCGCGTTCCAGCATCGCCTCAATCCGCTCCCGAGCGGGTTTTCTACCTCTTCCACGCTTGTTGAAGTTCTCGATAATCAGATGCAGGGCGATGCTGGCAGTGGGCGGCTTTTCCGGCAGTTTGGTCTGTGACGGAATAATGTCGAGCGCCCGATAGACGGTCATTCGTGAGACCTTCAGGTCGCGGGCAACGCGGGCCTTGCTGGCGCCGGCGGCAAGGCGACGGCGGATTTCATCGTCATCGACGTTCTTCTTCCGGCCTTTGTAAACGCCTTCGGCGCGCGCCGCTTCGATCCCGGCGCGCTGACGATCCTTGATGAACTTCAGCTCCATATCGGCGACCATGCCGAGTATGGTGATGACCATTCGCCCCATGTCGCCCGCCGTCGTCACCTCTGGCTCAAGGATGCGCAGCGAAGCTCCCTTTTCATCAAGCTCATGCACCAGGTTCAGGACATCGCGCGTGGAGCGGCCGAGCCGGTCGAGCCGCAGCACGACCAGCTCGTCGCCGGTGTGCATAAACTGCATGATCGTTTCCAGTTCCGTGCGCCCGCTCCGCGAGGCCCCCGATCCGGTCTCGGAACGGATAATTTCGCAACCTGCATTCTTGAGGCGGCCAATCTGGATATCCAGATCCTGGTCCGTGGTGCTGACGCGGGCATATCCGATACGAGCCAAGTGCAAAATCCGTCACATTAGGGTGGCTCTTGCAGTGTATCGTCACATTGAGCGCAAACCCACCCTTTTGTGACAGACGAATGGTGTCACTCGGCCCTATCACTCTGGGGTGCACCCAAATGGTGCGAGCGGAAAGGCCCCGGTCAGGCAGCAAGCCGCCCAAAATCGATCCGGCTATTCAGATCGAGGTCGAAGCGGCCATAAGGATTGACGTGGCTGTAAATCAGCGGTGTGAGGCCGCGATAATCATCCGGCGTCATCCGGCCCGTCCATTTCGGTTCCACCAGCACGCTCTGAAGCATTCGGGTGTTCACATAGACAAGCGACGCTTGCAGCAAATGTAGCGCCAGGACCGAGAGCTGCTGCTCATCGATGCGGTTAGTGGCGATCTCGCCGCCCTTGCCGAAGAAAACGAACCCATTGGCACTGTTCCAGTTTTCAACGACATTCAGGCCTTCATGAATTTCGCGGCGGAAGGACTCCTCGCGCAGATACCGGCACAGGAAGATCGTCTTGACCGCGCGGCCCAGCTCACTCAACGCCTTGTAGGTCGGGTGCATCACCTCGGAGCGGCTAAACCGGCGCAGGATCGCCTCCGGGTCGGCGGTTTTTGTCTGCATCGCGGCTGCATATTTGACCATCTCGTCATATTGCTGCTCGATCTCATCCCAGTTGATCGGACTGGAGAGGATCGGCTGCAAGTGGGGAAGCCGCGTTCGCATGCCGACATCGGGAAGAGCCAGCTTCTGGCGAGCGATCGCTTTCAGGCGGGGTGCAAGCTCAAATCCGAGAAGCCGGCAAAATGCAAAGCCAACCGCGCTTTGGCCATGACTATCAACATATTGTCGCTGGATTTCCATGTCGGTGCAATGGCGCAGCACGCCCTCGATCATGGAGGCGACCTCGGAGGAAGAGCAGCGCTTGAGCTGGGAATAGACGCATGTCGCGCGTCGTTCGACATGCCAGTAGATCATGACGCCCCGTCCACCATAACGCGCATGCCATTCCGTCATCAGGTTGCGATCCCAGGCTCCGAACTTTGTGGAATCTGACGCACAGGCCGTGCCGGCGTCCCCCCAGACTGCAGCATTGCGGATTGCCAGGGTCGCATTCGCAACCCTGGCACACGCCTCCTTGAGCGCCGCGGCATGAACGAAGCGGCGATGGACATGCAGCAGCTCTTCATAGCTGACATCGGGGGTGGCGCCGGCGATCCGCTTGAGCCCGGCATTCGTTCCCAGGCCGTAGAGGCATAGCAGGAGACGTTGATCCAGCGCGGTTTTCGGCAGTGCAACACGCGAGGCCGATGTTTCGAACGCTTCGAGAAGTCCCGTATCAAGGGCAGCCTCCTTCAGTACGTCGAGCAGCCCGGTCATCGGCCAGCGTTGGCCGATCTCGGTCTTGATCGAGGCGAGACCCCTGGGTTCGGGCAAGGGTTTGAACGGGGTGAGAGATATACGGTTCTCGCCGCGCCACAGCAGCCGAACCTTGTCGTTCCGGGGAATATTGGCATTGAGGAGCAACAGTTCCTGAGCAAGCTCTTCCCGGATGGCGCTTGAAAATGCACGCGCATCCGCCGTCAGGTTCAATCCTGTGTAATATGCTTCTCGCCGCGCATCGAAGTCCTTGGGAAGATCGTCATCGGGATTGCGGTATCGGTCCGCCCCGACAACCCAGATTTCCTTAGAACGGATGCGATCGCGCAGTTGCGCGAGGACACAAAGCTCATAACTGATCCGGTTTACGCGCCCCTCTTCATCAATGACGGAACTGCGCCATCTCGCCGGAATGACCTCGTCGACCGGCACTGCGTGCGGCGGCACGTAGCGGCATCCATCATCCACTTTGCTTCTGATCCAGTCCAGGGCCGCCAGCACCGGACGCCACACGGCGTTGTTCGACCGGAACTCCAGTGCCGAAAGCAGGCTTGGCAGCATACGGCGATAATGATTGGCCCATGACCTCCGCATCACCTTGTAGATCCGCCGATCCAAGGCGCCCTTTGCCTGGCTTTCCTTGATGATCGCCGCCAGTTTGTCCTTGCCGGCGATTGGGAAAATGACATCGCAGATGCGCCCGGATGGATCGTCGATCGAAGCGCTGGCAATCTCGACCAGGAGTCGCTCCTTGCCATAGACCCGCTCGATGTCTTTCGCGATATCGCCCACCACCTTGCGTTTCGAGCGCGATCCGATCTTATGGACCGTCTCGATCAGCAGGTCGACCATCGCATCCGTAAGCTGAGCTTCCCGCGCCATCAGATAAACGGCATAGAGCCCGAGCTGGCGCGCCGGTACATGCCGGCGCATCTCCGAGGCTTTCTCGCCGGCAACCCGGCGAACGATCTGATCGACCCATGCCTTGCCCGTGACCGATAGGAAATCTCGGGGAAGAGCAAGCCGTTGGATAAAGGCGAGTTTGGCGGTCACGCCAAGAATGTTTTCGAGCGTCGCCTGACCTGCATCCCCCTTCATCGTGTTGAAGCCGGTCGGGCCATCGGGATCGGCGAGCGAGGCTTCCAGCAAGGCGACCGCATCCGGCGCAAGCCGATCGCGGACTCGGGCCAACAGGGCCTCCAGATAGAGGTGTCGTTGCGAACGGACGAGGCGTTCCAGCTCCTTGCGCGACGGCCCATAGATACGGCGGTCGCGGCACCACAGGAAAACATGCTCGAGCATGGCATTGATCGGCTGCCCGCCCGCACAAAGATCGTCGGAAATCCACCTCGACAACGCCCTGCGATCCGTCTGCGTCATACGGCGGAACCCGAGATGCCGCAAAATCTCCGCGCAATGCCGGCGGGCGGTGCGCCCGGAAAAATCATAGTGGTTCACGGATTTGGCATCGAGACCAAGTTGCTCCGCCAGATACAAGACACCGTCGGAGGGTATCGACGCATGATCCGGCACAAAGAAGCCATGCCCGGCGAAAAATCTAAGCTGAACCGCCAATCCCAGTCGTGCCGTCTCCGCTTTGCCGGTCACGAACGCGATGTCCGAAAAACTCAGGCTCCAGGAGCCGATCAGATCCCCACTCGAAACGCCAAGGCTCATAACGCCGCTCCCTTATCGGAGCGGAACGTCGTTCCTCGCATGGGCGATCGTCAACAACAACCAGCCCGTTCCCGACGTGTTCTCCAAGATGACCAAAATCGCAGCTTCGGGCCGACTGGGCCGTGTTGTAGTGACGCCGCCACGCCTCGATCAGCACCCTGGCTTCAGCGAGGGTGTAGAAAATCTCGCCGTTCAGCAGCTCATCCCGCAGCGAGCCGTTGAAGCTCTCGTTGTAGCCGTTCTCCCATGGCGAGCCCGGGGCGATGTAGAGCGTCTTCACGCCGATCTGCCTGAGCCAGGTCTGGACGGCGGCGGCGATGAACTCACTGCCATTGTCCGACCTGATATGCGCGGGCGGACCACGCTCGATGAACAACTCGGCCAGCGCTGCCAGTACGTCTTCGTGTTTGAGCTGGCGCGCGACGACGAGTGCCAGGCACTCCCTGCTCGCCTCGTCGATAATGGTAAGGATGCGGAACTTGCGTCCGTCATGGGTGCGTTCCTCGACGAAGTCGTAAGCCCAGACATGCCCCGGATACTCCGGCCGCAACCGGATGCACGAGCCATCGTTCAGCCATAACCGGCCGCGTTTCGGCTGGCGCTGCGGCACCTTCAGCCCCTCGCGTCGCCAGATCCGTTCCACCCGTTTATGGTTCACCGACCAACCCGCCGCGTGCAGCAGCGCCGTCACCCGGCGATAGCCGTAGCGCCCGTACTGCCTGGCAAGGGCGATGATATCCTCGGTGAGCGCCAGCTCGTCATCTGCCCCGAACGGCACCTTGCGCTGCGTCGACCGGTGCTGGCCGAGCACGCGGCACACCCGCCGCTCGGATACATCCAGCACCTCCCGGACCTGGTCGATGCAGCGCCGACGCCGTGCGGGGCTCAGAAGTTTCCCTTGGCTGCCTCCTGCAGGATGAGCTTGTCCAGCGTCAGATCCGAGATCGCCCGGCGCAGCCGCAGGTTCTCCTTTTCCAGATCCTTCATCCGCCGAGCCTGATCGGTCTTCAGGCCACCATATTCCTTGCGCCAGCGGTAGTAGGTCTGCTCGCTGACCGCGATGCGCCGACAGGCCTCGGCGGTCGTGCCGCCCTGACCCAGCATGATCTCAACCTCACGTAGCTTCCCGATAATCTCCTCGGGCTTGTGCTTCTTCGCAGGCATTCGTCGTCCCTTCCTTGGTCCAGACTGTAATAGTCGATGGACCACTCAGAAGGGGGCAGCTCACACCCACCACGTCTCCATCCTCACCATGAACGGCGACAGCTACCGCCTCAAACAGTCCGCCGGCCGGCGATCAGCCAGAAGGGCGGAGCAAAACCAGGCCACCGTGTCGGCCGACCCGAACACCGGCGAGATCCCGTCGCCATAGCCGGGAGAAAACGGTCGCGACGATATGGAAAGGGCCCCGATCGGGGCCCTTTCCATATCGTCATCACGCCTCGACCGCTGGCCTGCTTTTACTCCGCCCCGCTGGCCGGGTTTTGCTCCGCCGTTGACACCTGACACGGACGCAAGAAAACGGATTTCCCGCAAGGCGCCTCCACGCAACGCTTACCGAAAAGCCGTCGTATGCTTCAGATATCGAGCAGGCTTGCTTACTGGTGAGCAAGCGACCTGCATCGTGGAATGGTGATTAGTGCCGGCATCGCGCATGCTCAAATGCTGATGCGATTATCCGCCAAAGGCGGGGCACCGGGGAGCCATTCAACACGCATCCGCTTAGCAAGGGCCGCGCAGGGCTGGACCTGCCATTGTTAGAAAGCGTCCACCGGCAATGCCATGATCGGCTCCGGACCACTCGAAAGGGTTGCGGCCATTCCGCTCACCCTTGGCAGCACTCGGGTAGCGAAATAACGCGCAATATCTATTTTCGCTCTGTCTAGTGGCGTCGAGCCTTGCTCAGCAGCGCACTCCATTCGCAGCCACATCCATCCGAGGCTGACCAACGCAAACATACGAAGATAATCGACAGCCGCAGCGCCTAACGTCTGTGGATCGGCCCCTTTCAATAAGACCGTGATGCCCCGTAGCGTCTCAAGCGCCGTGACAACATTTTTGGCGATCGATCCGTCCGCCGCCCGGTCTAGATCGCCTTCTATGAGTGCGAAGTAAGCATCGACAACCGTACCGCCAGCCATTGAGAGCTTGCGACCAACCAAGTCGAGCGCCTGAATGCCATTCGTGCCCTCGTATATCTGGGCGATCCTCGCGTCTCGGACGAGCTGTTCCATGCCCCACTCCCGGATATACCCGTGTCCACCGAATACCTGTTGGGCTTGAACCGCGCTCTCGAAACCCATGTCGGTGAAAGCAGCCTTGATCACCGGCGTGAGGAGCGCGACGAAGCCATCGGCGCGAGTACGTTCATCCGGATCAGGATGCTTGCGGGCGCGATCCACCTGCAGGGCGACCCATCCAGCGAGGGCACGTCCACCCTCGACGAAGCTGCGCACATCGAGCAGCATTCGCCGAACATCGACGTGCTCGACGATTGCCACCGTCCCGCTTGCGGCGCTCGCACCGCGCCCCTGGCTACGCCCCTTTGCATAGACGGCAGCCTGTTGATACGCCGATGCGGCTACACCCAGACCTTGCATACCGACCATCAGTCTTTCGGCGTTCATCATGGTGAACATCGCCGCCAGCCCACGATTTGGTTCGCCGACGAGCCATCCGATCGCCTCGTCGTAATTCATGACGCAAGTTGGCTGGGCGTGTATGCCCATTTTATGCTCCAGCGAGCCTACCGCCATCGTGTTGCGCCGAGCACATGCGCCTGCGGCGTCAGGCAGAAACTTTGGCACAAGGAACAAGCTGATTCCGCTCACTCCCGCAGGCGCATCGGGCAGGCGTGCAAGGACGAGGTGAATGATGTTCCCCCCGAAGTCGTGATCGCCGGACGATATGAAGATTTTCTGCCCAGTAATGGTGTGACTTCCGTCGGCCTGTGGAGAGGCCTTGGTCTTGATCAGCGAGAGATCGCTTCCCGCACTGCTTTCGGTCAGCGCCATCACACCGGTCCATTCGCCGCTTACCATTCTTGAAAGGTAAGTCGACTTCACCGCGTCGGTCGCATGGGCCGCGATCGCTTCCGCCGCACCCCTTGTCAGCGCTGGAAACAACCCGAATGATAAGTTGGATGCGGACAGCATTTCGTCCAACCATAGCTGCAGAACGAATGGCAGCCCTTGGCCGCCGTGAGCTGTATCAGCGCTCAGCGACGGCCATCCTGCATCGCGGAATGTCGCATAGGCGTTCGAGAACCCCGCAGGGGTCCTCACTTCCCCATCGACAATCCGGCTACCTTCTTCGTCGCCGCTCTGATTGATCGGGTGGAGCACCTCCGTGCAGAGTTTCCCAGCTTCGTCCAGGATGCTTACCGCCAGTTCCGTGTCGAGATCGGAGCCGAGTTCCGCCATCTCGAGATCGAAGCCCAATACTTGGCTGAGCAGAAAACGATAATCCTCGACCGGTGCTACGTACGCGTCCATGCCGCCTCCCAAAATGTATCTTATTTGAAAGCCGAAATGCCGGTCAGAGACCGTGAAACGATCAGCTTCTGTATCTCGGTTGTCCCATCCGGGATCGGCAGGACTATCGCTTCCCTGGCCAGTCGCTCGACAATGAATTCCCGGGTCACACCGTTCCCACCATGAATCTGCACCGCCTGCCTTGTCGCGTCGACAGCGATCTCCGTTCCGTACCACTTTGCCATGGCGCACTCAGCATCACAGCGCTTGCCTTCATCGATCATCGATGCGGCGCGCAGGCCGAGCAGGCGTGCGGCATCTATCTGCATGGCCATGGTCGCGATTTTGTCAGCGATGAGCTGGTGCGCGGCGATGGGCTTGCCATGCTGGGTACGGTCGCGGGCATAGCGAATTGCCTCATCCCTGGCTCGGCGTGCCAGGCCATAGCCAAGTGCGGCGACGTGAATACGCGCGCGCTCGAATACGGCGAGCGTGTTCCGCAACCCGTCCCCGATTTGCCCGATAGTATTGGCGACAGGCACGCGCACGTCATCGAGGAATATCTGCGCTGTCGACTGTCCGTTCAGCGCCATCTTCTCAATGGCCCGCACCTCATAGGGATGTTCGTGGCGCTCGAGCAGAATGTGGGTGAGTTCGCCGTCTCCCGTGCTGCACGTGCAGATCAGGAAGTCGGAATGCGCGCCGTTGGAGATCCACGTTTTCTCACCGGAAATTACCCAATGGTCGCCGTCTCGCACGGCCCGCGTCCGGACGCCGGATACATCAGACCCGACATTCGGCTCGGATATCCCCATAGACGCCATGAATTTGCCACGGAGGAGCCCCGCAAGATATCGTTCACGCAGATGGTCGGGGGCGAGGGTGTGGATGATCGATGCGCAGACGACGTTCATGAGCAGCGGAATTGCGAGGTCAATCGAGGAATAGGCGACCTCCTCGAACAGGCGCAGATGGAGCCGCCAGCTCTGCCCGAGACCGCCCGCCTCCTCGGGAAGCGGCGCGTTGATCAGACCGAAGTCGGTCAACTGGCTGATCCAGCCGGTGAGCTGGGTCTTGCTGAAATGTCCATCACCATGCGCCCGGATCTCGGGTTCAAGCTTGTCGTCAAGAAACCGCCGCAGCGTGTCGATGGCGAGACCTTCGTCGTCGTCATAGCCGAAGAGAGAGTTCGTCATGCGTTCACCTCGACCGCTTGATCGGCGCTGGTGAGGCAATCGACAGCCTCGCGATATTCCCGCTCGATTTTCTCCGCCAGATGCTGAACGGAACGGATGCCGTCGATTGGTCCGACGCCGTGCCCAGCGGTCCAGACATCCCGCCACCGCTTCGGGCTGATCTCTTCAGTTACGTTGAACTCGCCTTCCGGCCTCGCGAGGTTGGCGGGAATTGTTTGACCGAGGAAGTTGGCATGCAACCCCGAAACCCGATCAGTGTAAATGATGTCGCTGGCCGAGGAAGCGACGATCATCTCCTTCATATCCTGCGCGGCCATGCTCTCGATGGTCGGAATGAACGCCGTACCCATCGACACCATATCTGCTCCGGCCGCGACCGCAGCCGCCACACTCCGGCCATTGCCGACTGCGCCGGCGAGGATCAGGGTCTTTCCACGCAACTCCGGTCGCAGTTCGGCAACGAAAGCGAACGGACTGAGCGTGCCGGCATGACCGCCCGCACCCGCGCAAACCGCGATGATGCCATCGACATTGGCATCGAGTGCCTTGCGGGCGTGCCGCATGTTCGTCGCATCGTGGAACACCAGCCCGCCATAAGAATGGATGGCATCCGTCACCTCACGGCTGATCGACAATGTGGTTATGACCACCGGGACCTGATGTCGGATCGTGATCTCCAGATCCGCCGCCAGGCGTTCGTTGGTGGCATGAACGCTGAACTGAACCCCGAACGGCGCATCCGCGCCGGTTAGCTGGCTCCGGATGCCGACGAGCCATTCTTCGTAACCCTCCGGCGTACGCTGGTTGACCGAGGGAAATGTTCCCAGCAGCCCGGACCGGCAGGCGGCTATCACCAGGTCTGGCCCGGATACGAGAAACATAGGGGATGTGAGTGCCGGAACGCGCAGACGTCCCGCGAAGGAAGCTGGTAGCATCAGATTATACTCCGGCGGTAGGTAGCGGCCAGACAGGCGAGCATTTCTCGAAGAAGGCAGCGACGCCTTCGTGGAATTCCGGGCTGCCGAGACAGACTCCCGCTGCGGCGTGTTCCGCTTCAAGATACTCTTCGCTCGCACTCCCGCTCGCCACCTTCCACGACCTGATCGCAGAGTTCCAGCTTGAGCGCCCGGTCGGACGCAACCGGCTGGTCCTGCAAAATGATCCTGCGTGCCGCATGCGGGCCGACCCGACGTGCCAGCCAGAACGGCAGCGCCATATCGGGCGTGAGCCCGATCCGCATGAAATGGAATCAGGAAACGCGTGGATGCGGAGGCAACAAGCTGATAGCAAGCGAGGACTATGCCGAGCGCGTCGCCCGCACATGAACCGCAGACCGCCCCGACGATCGGCTTCTCGGCCGTGCCGATAACGCGGCAGAGATCGAGAAGCCGAGCATGGAAGGCCGTGAACGGCTGGCGATCCAGATCCCGCATATATCGTATGTCACCACCGGCCGAGAAGTTCGGACCGGTGCCGGTCAACAGGATCGCTCTTACATCGCTGTCTGCGAGCGCCTGCTCGAGTTCCTCGTGGAGGCGGCCTCGGGTTTCATCATCGAACGCGTTGAGGCTTTCAGGCCTGTTCAAGGCAATTCGGCGAACGCCCTCGGCCGGGCGGTCGGCGACGACTTTCATGTACGTGCTCCATCATTCGGATAGTTGGACTTCGGCGGATAGGTGACGGCCAGGCTCACCGGCTGGCGGGACGTTTGTTTCCCACCGGCGCGACGCGTCTCAATGCAGAGCAACCCGCCGATCATCGTTTTTCCGGCGCCGAGGCTCGTCCCGCCAGGTCGCGCAGGGCTTTCTTGTCGATCTTGCCGACCGCCGTCAGTGGGAGAGCGTCGACGAACTCGACCCGCTTGGGCGCGTAGAGCGACCCCTTTCTGCTCTTCACATGGGCTACGAGCGCTTCCGACGAGACGTCCGCCCCAGGCTTGCGGATGATATAGGCGGTGACCGCCTCACCCCATTTTGGATGCGGCGTTCCAATCACCGCGCAGACATCGACCTGCTCGTGGCTCGTCAGCGCATCTTCGACATCGCGGCTGTAGATATTGAAGCCGCCGGAGATGATCATGTCCTTCTTGCGGTCGACGATGAATAGGTAACCCTGCTCGTCCTGCGTTCCGATATCGCCGGTGTGCAGCCAGCCGCCCGCAAGGGTTTCCGCGGTGAGGTCCGGCAGATTGTGATATCTGTCGAGCGCTGCCGGGCTGCGCACGCAAATCTCCCCTGTTTCGCCGGCGGGAATCGGATCGCCGTCTTCGTCGAGCAACGCGACGGTCGCGGACGCCGCAGGAAACCCGCATGAGCTCAGAAGGTGCGGTGTATCCGCTTTATGATCCGCGCGCCGCAGGACGCTGAGCGGAAGACATTCGGTCTGTCCGTAAGCCTGCGACATGACCGGGCCTAGGCGCTCGATCGCTTCGAGAAGCCTCGGTGGCGTAATCGAGGAGGCACCGTAGAGCAGCGTCTCCAAAGAAGACATATCATGTCGGTCGAGCGACGGATGGTCGAGCAGCGTATAGATCATGGACGGGACTAGGAACGTGAAATTGATCCTCTCGCGTTCGATGGTGGCCAACGCCTGCTCGACATCGAAGCCTCGCATCAGGTGGATGGTCCCTCCGCGCCAGAGCAGCGGCAGTAGGAACGTGCCAGCCGCATGGCTGTTGGGAGCGACGCCGAGATAGCGCGGCGCGACAGGCAGCTCATAGTCGCTCAAGGGCGCGAAAAGCGCGAAGGCACTTGCAGTTCCCTGGAGCCGGACCGCGCCCTTTGCGCGTCCGGTCGTGCCACCGGTATAGTGGATCATCGCGATATCATCGGGCCTTGCCCGGCTGAGCGGCGTCGTGCTGCCGGCCGCGTCTGCAAGCGCGACGAGGTCAGGGCCGAAATCGGCGCCGCCAATAGCGAGGATGTCGATTTCGGCATCGAGAGCCGGAAGCAGGGCGGATGCGCTCTCGCTATGCCCTAGCGCGTCGATGATGAGGCATTTCGCGCCCGCATCGGCCACCTGATAGATGTGGTCCGCGATCGCATTCTTCGGGTGCAGTGCTGTTACACCACAGCCCAGCCCCTGCGCGGCAATTGTGACGCACCAGGATTCGAAGCTGTTATCGGTGAGGATCGCGATGATGTCGCCATTCTTCCGCCCGCGCGCGGCAAGCACCGCCTGGAATCTACCGATGAGATCGAGGGTCGCGCTATAGCTGAAGCGGTTCGTCTCGCTCTGGAATGCCACACGGTCCGGAAAACGCCGCAGGGCGAGAAGCGCCTGGGCGCCGAAGTCGACGGCGTTATGGTTTGGCTGGGGCATTTTGTTCTCCGATCCGGCGCTAGCGCGCCGTCATCCGGGCGCCACCGTCGAGATCGATGGTGGTCGCGTTGAAATAGGCGTTTTCCACGATTTGCCGGACAAGGCTGCCGAACTCGGCCGGATCGCCCATCCGGTTGGGAAACAGGATCGTGTTCTCCACAAGCGAGTTTACCACCTTCCCGGGAAGCTCGAGCAACATCGGGGTCGCAAAGACGCCGGGCGAGATCGTCACAACCCTGATGCCGAGGGGCGCAAGGTCGCGGGCGACGGGCAGGGTGAGTCCAATCAGGCCAGCCTTGCTGGCGCTATACGCGGCTTGGCCAATCTGCCCTTGGGTCGCGGCTCCAGAGGCGGTGTTGATGATGACGCCGCGCTCCTCCGCTGTGCCCTCTGGCGTGTTCTTCGCCATGTGCAGCGCCGCAAGACGAATGACGTTGAAGCTCCCAGTGAGGTTGACGCCGATCACCTTGTTCCAAATATCCAGCGGAAAGGCTTTCCCCTTGGAGACCGTCTTTGCGGCTCCTTCGACGCCCGCACAGTTGACGGCAATGTCGATCGATCCGAAGCGATCGACGACCTTGCTCAAGGCAGCAGAGATCGCCTGTTCATCCGTGACGTCAACGACCAAGCCGAGGCAGCCTTCCCCGAGTTCTTCGTTCAGCGCGCCAAGCCGCTCCTGATTGACGTCGAATGCCGCGATCCGGCTGCCGGCGGTCGCCAGGGCTCGCACGGTCGCAAGCCCCAATCCCGAAGCCGCGCCGGTGACGACCGCGACTTTATCTGCTGGATTCATATCCCCTCACCTTCTTTCTGAGATTTATCGCCCGAGTATCGTGATGCAGGCGACCGCCTCCTCGATCCCGAAAAGGCCGCCGCCATTCTCGGCGAGCGCCACCCGCGCGCCACCGACCTGTCGCTTGCCAGCCTGGCCGCGCAGTTGAAGAACGAGCTCGTGCAATTGGCCGAGCCCGGTCGCAGCGATCGGATGGCCCTTCGATTCGAGACCTC
Source organism: Sphingomonas bisphenolicum (assembly GCF_024349785.1). Classification (NCBI taxonomy): domain Bacteria; kingdom Pseudomonadati; phylum Pseudomonadota; class Alphaproteobacteria; order Sphingomonadales; family Sphingomonadaceae; genus Sphingomonas; species Sphingomonas bisphenolicum. The sequence goes on along the minus strand of NZ_AP018820.1, from coordinate 10,814 downwards.
CCGATGGATTGACCGGGATCCTGCCACCGATCGCCGTATCCCCGCGCTCGGCAAGCGCTCCACCTTCGCCAAATGCGCAGAAGCCGAGATTCTCCGTCTGGATAACCTCGCCGACGGCGGTCGCATCATGCACTTCGGCGACGCTCACATCATTTGGCCCGAGACCCGCCTCTCCATAAGCGCGCTGCGCCGCCAGGGCGGTGAGATGCTTATCCGACGCCAAGGGATCGCGCGTGCTTCCTGTCTGGATCACCGATGCCAGCACGCGAATGCCGCGATCCTCAACGATACCCAGGCGCCTCAGCCCTTGCCTGGACGCAACGATCACCGCAGCGGCGCCATCGGAAATCGGCGAACACATGGGAAGAGTGAGCGGGTAGGTGATCGGGGCGGCGGCGAGCACCTGCGCCACCGAGAAAGGATCGCGGAACTGGGCAAGCGGATTGTGAACGGAATGCCCGTGGTTCTTCGCGGCCACGCTCGCGAACTGCATCTGGGTAGATCCGAACTGGCGCATATGCTGACGAGCGAACGCCGCGTAGACGTCCATGAAGACACTGTAGGGCTTCGGAGACGTCGTTCCCTCCGGAGCTTCGATGCCTTCGCCGAGCGCCGTCAGCTTGGCCCGGTTTGCCTCGGAATCGGCGATTTCCCAACCACTGTCGAACACTGACATCATCCGTTCCCGGTCGGGTGAGATCATTTTCTCGGCGCCGACAGCAAGAGCGATGTCGCAGCCTCCGGCGCGAACATGGTTCACCGCAAGCGCGAATGCCGTGCTCCCCCCCGCACAGGCGTTCTCGACATTGATGACAGGGATGCCTTCGATCCCCAGCGGCCGCAGCGCGATCTGCCCGCGGATCATGTGCTGCCCGTCGAGATGACCCTGCGTCGAATTGGCGAAATAGGCTGCGCCAATCGTGCTGACATCGGTGCCGGCGTCCTTAAGCGCCGCTCTCACGGCTTCTGCAACGAGTGATTTCAGCGGTCGGTCGGGCCAACGGCCGAACGGTGTCATCCCTACGCCAACGATGAACACCTCACCCGACATACTGCTCTCTCCCTTGATTTGTCTCATTGGAATATATATAGACCCGTGAGTCAAATCAATAATTCACGTATCGAGATAATGCCTTGACCAAAGCTATGGGCAATCCGGCACTCGTCCGCGAACTGCGAGCCCGCTTGGCGCTGCCGGCGGTGGCCGGCCCGATGTTCCTCGTCTCCAGTGTGAAACTGACCTTGGCGTGCTGCCGGGCCGGAATCATCGGATCCCTGCCGGCGCTGAACGCGCGCTCTTCCGACATCTTCGAGATCTGGATGGCCCAGATGGCGCCGCAGGCGGGCGAGCTAGGGATGGCCCCCTATGCGATCAACATCATCGTCCACCACAGCAATCCCAGGCTTGAAGCGGACCTGTCGATCGCGGCGAGATACGAAGCGCCGATCATCATCGCGAGCGTGGGCAACCCGGCCCCCGTCGTAGAACGCGTCAAAGGTTATGGCGGCCTGGTCTTTTCCGATGTCGCCTCGGTTCGCCACGCCCGACGAGCGGCGGAGAGCGGTGCAGACGCCCTGATCCTGCTCTGCGCCGGCGCCGGTGGCCAGACGGGCTGGCTCAACCCGTTCGCATTCGTGTCGGAAGTGCGGGAATTCTTCGTCGGCCCGCTGATCGTGGCCGGTGGACTGACGCGCGGCCGCCACTTGCGCGCGATCGAGCAGATCGGCGCGGACTTCGGCCTGCTCGGAACCTCGTTCATCGCGGCAACTGAGAGTTTCGCCTCAGACGCTTATCGCGACATGCTCATCGAAAGCGGCGCGGACGACATCGCCACGACCTCCGAGGTCACCGGCATTCCCGCCAACATGCTGCGCCCAAGTCTCGAGCGAGCCGGCTTCAAGCCATCGAAGGAGGTGAAGGAGGGACCATTCAGCGTGGTTTCGGAAACGGAGACGCTACGCGCATGGCGCGACGTCTGGAGCGCCGGTCATGGTGTCGGCGACGTCCGGGCGGCCGAACCGGCGGCAGCGATCGTAACCAGACTGCGCGAAGAATATGCCGCAGCCGCAGGTCCGGCTAAGGTATGTCAGGGGTTGGTTCCGGCTGAGGACGAAATGACACCCTAACCGCGATTATTCGCGACGGTTCCTCTTCTGGGGGTCGCTGGAGGTTGGCAGCTTTGTTCGCGTGAGCAGGACGAGCGGCGGCGCGGCGCCTTTTTCATCGCGTGGGATCGAGAGGCTTGCGAGGTTGATGGTAGGGGCTCGGATACTGGGCGGCACGGCCGCGGCGGCTATGTCGGGGCGGGCCTGAGCGCGCTGGCGGTGGTCCGGAAGACGGCGACGTCGGGACAGGCAGAAGCGAAGGCGACGCGGATGCGGGCGGTGCTCTCGATGACGCGGGCGGCGACCTTGAGGAGACGCAGGCGCAGTGTCGCGAACTCGGCGGAGGCGAGCGCAGTGCCCTTCGGGATAACCTGCTGGATGCGCCACATCAGCCAGAATGCAGCGGTGTGCAGGATTAGCCGCATCTGATTAGCGTTGGCTAAGCGACACGAGGTGCGATCGCTGGCGAGCTGGGACTTGTGCATCTTGATCAGGTTTTCGGCGCGACCACGGGCGCAATAGAGGATCTCGTAGATGTGCTCGGCCGAGCCCGCCTTGTCGTCGAACGAAGTGACGACGTAGCGGATATCCAAGCCGAGCGTGCTCGCCTCGATCCGCGCTGCGACCCGGCGTTGGCACTTCCCGCTCTTCGCGCCGTAGCGGGTTTCGGCATAGTGGCGAAGCGCAGGCGCCTGCGTGATCGCCCGTTTGGTCGCGCAGTGATCGGCGGCAGCCACGATCTCGGGATCGGCGCGCAGCACCGCGTTGGTGGGCAGGCCAAGGACGTAGTCGACGCCGTGGGCCTCACAGAAGGTCATCACTTCGGGCCTGCCGTAGTGCCCATGACCCCGGATCGTGATGCGGGTGGTGGGCCAGTGCCGGCGGATATGCCGCACGAGGCGCCGGATGTGGCCGGCAGCTTCCGCGCCGGTGGGCGTCTTGCCGGAGCGCAGCAGCATCGCCACCGGCCGCCCCGTCGCCGTGTCGTAGACGTGGATGGGCAGGAAGCAGCGCTCGCCGTGGTGGCCGTTCCAAAAGGACAACTGCTGGTAGCCGTGGACGACGTCGCAGGTATCGTCGATGTCCAGCGTCACCGCCTCGGGTGGCATAGGGTAGCTGGTACAGTAAACGCCGATCATGGCCTTCATCATGCGCGCCAACTCGCGCGTGGTTGGCGCGTTCTCCCACCGGCTTATCGTCGGTTGGCTCGCCAGGCCCGTACCCGACCCCGGCAGCTTGCCGAGCGCCAGGCGGAACCCCGGATCGTCGCGCAGCGCGTCGAGGTCGTCGGCGTCCTCGTAGTCGCAGGAGATCGCAAAGATGCGCGCCCGCAGGATGTCATCGAGCTTGTGGGCTACCCGCGATTGATCGCGCGGATCGGCAATGCAAGCCGCCAGTTGCGCGCAGAGCCCCATCTCACGTTCCGCCTGGGCCAACAGCAGCACCCCGCCGTCACAGGTCAGCCGACCGCCGTCAAAGGCGGCGGTCACCTTCTTGCGATGCACCGCTGGAAACGAAAACAGGGCCGCGCTATCGTCCTGTTCGGCGGGTGTGGCCTGTGGCATTTAGTGCCTCGTCGAAGGAATAGTCTAGACACCCAATTTCCTACTTCAAAGCAATAGCTTATGCCACTTCCGCCAACCCCTCCTGCCCACCCTCATGAATATGATGGGATAGGGTGTCATTCCGCCCTCAGCCGGAACCGACCCCTGTCAGGCCCTGATCGCAGCCGCGAACAGGTCGGCGAATTGGGCGGCGACGAGGCTTCCGTCCAATTCGCCGCCAGCGTCGAACCAGCGTGTCGCCCAGTTCACGGCACCCAGATAAAAGAATTCGGCCATCTTGCCGTTGATCGCGCCACGAACCGATCCGTCGGCCTGGCCACGCTCGATCAATTCCAGGAACGTGTTCCCGAAGCGCGTGCGTCCTGCGGCGACGATCTTGCGGTTCTCCGGCTCAAGCGCATTGAATTCGGTCAGGATGGCGAGGGGGCCGCTCTCGCCGACCAGCAATTCCATATACCGGTGCGCCAGCGCCACCACGCTGTCAAAGCCGCTGCCGTCGATCGACCGCGCATGCTCGATCGCGCGGTCACCCAACTCGATCGAGCTCATGTGGCACTCGAACAGGATCTCCTGCTTGCTCTTCACATAATAATAGAGTGCGCCTTTCGTCACGCCGAGTTCACGCGCCACGTCGACCAGCGAAGTGTCGTGATAGCCGCGCGCACTGAAAGCCCGCGCGGCTTCCTGGATCAGCGCCTTGCGCTTGAGGTCATACTGCTCGTCTCGGCTGAGGACCGCAGCTTTCCAGACCGAAGATTTCCCGGAATCCGCCACCGACGCCTGCTCCATACTTACTTCACCTCACGACGCCTTCGGCTGAACAGCGCTCCGCAGCCTGCAAACGACTTTCAGGGCCGCGCCGGACCGAGCCGATCGAACCGCCAGGACCGTGCGCGTGACTACGCTTGTCGCATTCCGCTCCGACAATCAACATCCGCAAGGGTATATCTATTGACTCATGGGTCGAATCAGACCTAAGTGCATAGGTGGACGAGGCCAAGAACCTCGCCGAACAACCCCGGACATGTCTGGGAGGAGGGGAATCTTATGCTGGATAAATCACCATTTTTCAGTCGCTGCGGGTTCGCCGTAATCGCGGCGACGGGCGTCTCATGTTTTGCTCTTGCCGCACCGGCCTTGGCGCAGACGGCGCCGCAGACCGACGGCCCGCCCGCCGAGGCGACGCAACCTGAGGCCGGGCTACAGGACATCGTCGTGACTGCCCGCAAGCGCGCCGAGAACCTTCGCGATGTGCCGGTCGCGATCACCGCGATCGGCGGAGACATGCTCCAGCAGAAGAACATCACCCAGATGATCGATCTGCCCCAGATCACCCCCAATTTCAGCTTCAGCTATGGCGCGGTCCAGCCGTTCATTAATATTCGCGGCTTCGGCTCCGGCGCAAACGCATCCTTCGAGCAATCGGTGGGCAAATTCATCGACAACGTGTCCTTCGGTCGCGACCAGGACGGACGCATTCCGATCTTCGACGTCGAACGCATCGAGATACTCAAGGGCCCGCAGGTCCTGACCTTCGGGAACAGCGCGACAGTCGGCGCGATCAACATGGCGACGAAGAAGCCCGGACGGACTTTCGAAGCCGACGGTTCGATCGGATACGAATTCTACAATCATGAATTTCAGGTCCAGGGCGGCGTTACCGTACCACTGGCTGATTGGGCGAGCCTGCGTATTGGCGGCTTGTACCAGGATTTGTCGAAGGGGCGGCTCGACAATCCGATCAAGGATCAGACCGAGCCGAGGACGCGCAACATCGCGGTGCGCCCGTCCTTGCTGCTTTCTCCCGCGCCCGGTCTGGAAATCCTGCTCAAGGCCGAGGTCGATCGGTTGCGCGACTATGGCAATGCGGTCGTTCCAGTAGCGCAGCCGCTGGCTGCGACCCGCGCTCCCTATCCTGTCGTCGGTGACGCGGGCACGCGCTATTCCAACTATGACGTCGCGCCATATTATAGCGACGAGCTCAGCTTCATGGACGCGAACCTCTACCAGGCTGACATCAATTATGACCTGCTAGGAGGCAAGCTCACCTCAACCAGCGCCTGGCGCACGTCGCACTCCGACGTTCAGTTCGGCACCGACGGCGTCAACCACGCCCAGACCTACTTCAACGCATTGTGGCAGCACTATCGCCAATTCAGCCAGGAACTTCGGTTCAGCGGCACGTATGGGCGCCTGGATATCACGGCGGGCGGCTATTATCAGCGCGACACGCTCGGGATCGATCTTCTGCAGGAGTTCACGCTCGGAGGCTTCGGTCTGACGGGTGCCGCCACGACCCCCATCGGACGTGTCGAAACATATGATCAGAACAATCGCGTCTATTCGGGCTTCGTCGACGCGACGTACCGCATCACCGACCGTCTGAGCCTATCTGGGGGCGTCCGTTACGTCGACATCAACAAGACTGCCGGTCAGGCGTTGTTCGGTACCGGCGTTATCCCGCACGTCGACTTCGATACCACGCGTTCTGAGCTGCAGGCGGGTCGCAACGCTGCTCTGGACCCGATCTTCAACGCAGTTTTCCGGTCGACCCAGCACAATTTCCCGTTCGGGACACTGCGCCTGTCAGAAAACCACTGGCAGCCCCAGGCAATCGTTCAATATGAAATCGCGCCTCGCAACAAGGTATATCTGAAATTCGTCCGAGGCGCCAAGTCGGGAGGCTTCGACTACGGCTATGCCGGCGGCACACCATCGGCTGCCGCGTTCCGGCCAGAATTTGCGTCGATGTTCGAAGCAGGGGTGAAGGGGCTGATCCTCGACAACAGGCTCGAATATTCGGTCGCCATATTCAGGACCACGTTCACAGCGCTGCAACAGTCGGTCTTTCAGAACCTCGCCTTCGTCGTCTCCAACATAGGCAAGGCGAGATCCCAAGGCATCGAACTCGACCTGACCGCTCGACCCGCTGACGGACTCGAGCTTGGCTTTGCAGGCTCCTATCTGGACGCGAAGTTCGTCGATTTTCCAGGCGCTGCATGTTCGAGCGGGCAAAATGCCGGACTTCAGTCGGGCTGCGTGGGCGGCTTCCAGGACCTTTCGGGGACGCCGACCCAGTACGCTTCAAAATGGACGGGTACATTCCGCGTCGATTATGCGCGACCCGTCGGGTCTGGAGACTATCAGGTCGCCGCTGGCGCCTCGGTCTTTGCAAGGTCTCGCTACAACGCCGGCGCCTATAATGACCCGCGGATGGAGCAAGGCGCGTTCGCGCAGATCGACGCCCATCTCGATTTCGGTCCTACCGACAATCGCTGGCGGATGTCGTTGTTCGGACGCAACCTGGGAGACAAGCGCCCTCTTGAATATGCAGTGACGCCACCCGCCCAGCCGACGGCCGTCGTAGGTACCTATTCGCGCGGTCGCCAGATCGGCCTGAAGCTCAGTTTCTCGATGCGTTGAGGAACCGTGCGGGAGGAACTCAAAACCTTTGATTGGAACGGCGGCCTATCGGTCGCCGTTCCGTGTGTCGGCGAATGACAACCTTCCTCCTCGTCCACGGCGGCTGGCATGGAGGCTGGGCGTTTCGCGCCGTCGCGATCCACCTGCAAAAGGCTGGCCACGAAGTTTACCGCCCGACCCTGGCTGGCGTTGCGGAACGCGCATGGGAGGCACGGCTCGGCATCAACATCCAGACCCATGTCGACGAGTTGAAGGCCCTCATTGACTGGGAGGACCTCGACGACATGGTTCTCCTCGCTCATTCCTACGGGGGCTTTGTCGCCACGGCCCTCGCCGACGCCATACCGGAGCGTTTCCGGGCCATTGTTTATCTGGACTCGTTCGTGGCGGAGGACGGCGACACGCCCTTCCGCCTCGTTCCGCGCCCGGAAAGTCTCGTCGTCGATACCGCCGGCGATGACGGGCTGACGATGAAGCTGCGGCCGGGCGACGCGATGTCACGCGATATCGACCACGAGCGTCGCGTCGCGGGTTATGAGATCGTCCATCCAATAGGCACCATGATGCAGCGCATCCGCCTAAGCGGGCGATACAAAGAGATTCCGAAGAAGGCCTATATCCTGGCAGTCGGAGCGGACGGCAATTCGCAGGCACCCCATTTCCAGCGTTACCACCAGGCAGCGACCCAACATCCTGGGTGGGACGCATATACGCTCTCGGGCGGACATAACCTCATGCTGGATGATCCAGACGGCGTTGCCGCCATCCTGCGACGCTATTCCGACGACAATCATGAAAGAATATCCGATGACGTTTGAGCAGATTTCCCTCGAGCAGCGCGGTCCGGTCGCATGGATCACCCTTGAGCGGCCGAACGACCTCAACTGCCTTAGTCCGATCATGATCGACGAGTTGAACCGATCGCTTGATCAGCTGGAATCGAGGGCGGAGGTGCGCTGTCTCGTGCTGACCGGACGAGGCCGCGCCTTCTGCGCGGGCGCGGATCTCAAGTTCATCGGCGACTTCCCTCCCGCCGTCCGCGACGCAGAGACAGGTCGGTTCCTGCGCCGGGCGACGGATCTCGTTTCGCGGATCGAAACCTTTCCGAAGCCCATCCTCGCGGCCGTCAACGGGATCGCAACAGCTGGCGGAATGGAACTGCTCCTCGGCTGTGACATCGTGATCGCCGGAGAAAGCGCGCGCCTGGGAGACGGGCATGCCAATTACGGCCTGTTGCCGGGCGCCGGGGCCTCTGCACGACTGCCGCGGCGGCTCGGATTGAACCACGCCAAGTTTCTGATGCTCACCGGCGACCTGCTTAGCGTCTCGAACCCGCTGTTCGCGCCACTCGTGAGCATGATCGTTCCGGATAGCGAGCTCCAAGAGGCGGTGGACGGCATCGCCAGCAAACTTGCCTCGAAGAGCCCCCTCGGTCTGCATCACATGAAGCAGCTTTTGAACAACGCTGTCGAACTTGCCCTTCCGGAGGCGATCGAGGCTGAGCTGGACGTCAATTCGACCTACTCCTCATCGTTCGATCGCAATGAGGGCCTGGCCGCATTTCAGGAGCGCCGCGTACCGGAATTCAAGGGTGCCTAGATTGCCACAATGAAAGCAGCCGGGCGAAATCCTCTGGGCACAACAAGAGGAGCGCCCCTTAGCGTGGAGAGACGAAGTGGGACATTCAACGGCGACTTCTGACGCGTCAGGTCGGGGCGGAGGGCTGCTGGTTCCACGAGCTAACTATATACGCGTCGGCCATCGATCGCTTTTCGCATCGCAACTGGCCACTGATCTGGACATCGAGACGCCGCCGGTACGAGCGAAGACAACGGAATTCACCTGGACGCTGTTCAGCAACCTTGCACTTCTGCGGTTTGCGTCCAGGGCATGTAGCCTCAAATATGCCGCCGAGGCTTTCCGCGATTTCTACCTGTTGAAGGTACAGAAGGAAGGGCATGCCGCGATCCGCCTGGACGACCGGATGATCACAATAGGCCCGGGTGATGTCGTGCTTTGCGACGGTGCAGCGGCGCACCAATATGAGTTCGACGACGATAACGAGCATCTCTGCCTCATCTTTTCGAAGCAGATGCTCGAAGCGCGTATGCGCCGCTCATCACCGCCGATCGGCGATATGATCAATTACCATGTCGGCGCGCATCGACCCTCCGCGATCCTTATGAGAAGCTATGCGATCGGATTGTTGCAGCAGCTCGAGAGCCAGACAGAGGCCGACGATCCGCTCGCCGCTCGCGTTCTTGGCGACACCATTCTGACCTGCTATTCCGCCGAATTCGAGAACGACCGGCGTCGCGACGATAGCTGGACGTCAGTACAGAGATTTGTTGATGCCAATCTCGAAGATCCCGCTCTGCGTCCAAGCTATATTTGTGAAAAACTGCGGCTTTCAGCCAAGAGCCTCCAAAGCGTCTTCCGCAGCCAAGGAACCACGTGTCACAAATACATTTCCGACGCCCGGCTAGACGAGGCCGGCCGCCGACTGAGCGATCCTTCCCTAAGCGCCCGTATAACTGACATCGCTTACGACGTCGGGTTCGACGATCTCAGCTATTTCAGCCGTTCGTTCCGTCGAAAATTTGGAGTGACGGCGCGGGAATATCGGCATTCGGCGCTGCGCGGAACCTTGCCCCTCTGGCGCGGCCGCCCCTCAAGCTGACCTGTTTCGTAGCCGGGCGTCCGCAATTGCAGCCCAAAACATGATCACCGGGGGCACCACCAGCTCGATCGCTATCGCCGCAGTGAGAACGAAACCTGGCGACCCATACCGAAGATAGGCCAGTGTCCGTGCGAGGCCACTCAGAAAAACGAAGCCGAAGAGCAAACGCAGGAGCAAGAGCCGCTCACGCATATCGCAGCTGGCATACCAGATGAGCGGCGCGTAGCCGAGCCAGATCGCTCCGGCGAACATCAGCTGGCTGTTCAGTGTCGGATCGGAAAGCGCGGCGGATGGGAGCGCGGCGCCGGCGGTCGCGAGAAACTTCGCGCCTTGGGCGATGTCCCCGATACCGGTAGCCAGAGGAACGATGCAAAAGGCTCGTACCGCCGCAGAGAGTCCCCGCCCACCAATTGCTTCTGCCCTACCGCTCATTGCCTTCGCGCCCTCTAAACCTACAGAGCCACAAGAACTGATTTGGTTTCGGTATAGGCAAGCACGCCCTCACGCCCATGTTCGCGGCCGAGCCCGGACTCCTTGTATCCGCCGAACGGCACGGCAGGATCGATGGCGTTGTGGCAGTTCCCCCAGACCGTACCCGCCTTGATCGACCGCGCCAGTCGATGCATGGAGCTGATATCGCGGGTCCATACCGACGCCGCCAGCCCGTAGCGCGTGGCGTTCGCGCTCTTCACCACGGCGTCGAGATCATCGAAGCGCGACACGCAAACCACTGGCCCGAAGATCTCCTCACGCATCACACGCATCTCGGGGGACACGTCAGCGATAATCGTGGGCGATACATAATAACCCTGATCGGCGAGCTGTCCGCCTCCTGAAACGACCGAGGCACCTTCAGTCGATGCGCTCTCGATGAAACCCATGACGGTATCGCGCTGCCGCGCCGACACCAGCGGTCCCATCTGCGTGTCCGGCGCAAGCGAAGGACCGAGACGAAGCCCCCGCGCTGCGTCGGCGATCCCTTCCACCAGCGCGTCGAACACGTCCCGATGGGCGAAGACGCGCGAGCCCGCCGTGCAAAT
>NZ_AP018819.1 GCF_024349785.1 Sphingomonas bisphenolicum | reverse complement strand
CGATGGCCCGACCGGCTTCAACACGATGAAGGGGGATGCAGGTCAGGCGACGCTCGAAAACATTCTTGGCGTGACCGCCAAACTCGCCTTTATCCAACGGCTTGCTCTTCCCCGAGATTTCCTATCGGTCACGGGCAAGGCATGGGTCGATCAGATCGTTCGCCGGGTTGCCGGCGAGAAAGCCTCGGAGATGCGCCGGCATGTACCGGCGCGCCAGCTCGGGCTCTATGCCGTTTATCTGATGGCGCGGGAAGCTCAGCTTACGGATGCGATGGTCGACCTGCTGATCGAGACGGTCCATAAGATCGGATCGCGCTCGAAACGCAAGGTGGTGGGCGATATCGCGAAAGACATCGAGCGGGTCTATGGCAAGGAGCGACTCCTGGTCGAGATTGCCAGCGCTTCGATCGACGATCCATCCGGGCGCATCTGCGATGTCATTTTCCCAATCGCCGGCAAGGACAAACTGGCGGCGATCATCAAGGAAAGCCAGGCAAAGGGCGCCTTGGATCGGCGGATCTACAAGGTGATGCGGAGGTCATGGGCCAATCATTATCGCCGTATGCTGCCAAGCCTGCTTTCGGCACTGGAGTTCCGGTCGAACAACGCCGTGTGGCGTCCGGTGCTGGCGGCCCTGGACTGGATCAGAAGCAAAGTGGATGATGGATGCCGCTACGTGCCGCCGCACGCAGTGCCGGTCGACGAGGTCATTCCGGCGAGATGGCGCAGTTCCGTCATTGATGAAGAGGGGCGCGTAAACCGGATCAGTTATGAGCTTTGTGTCCTCGCGCAACTGCGCGATCGCATCCGTTCTAAGGAAATCTGGGTTGTCGGGGCGGACCGATACCGCAATCCCGATGACGATCTTCCCAAGGACTTCGATGCGCGGCGAGAAGCATATTACACAGGATTGAACCTGACGGCGGATGCGCGTGCATTTTCAAGCGCCATCCGGGAAGAGCTTGCTCAGGAACTGTTGCTCCTCAATGCCAATATTCCCCGGAACGACAAGGTTCGGCTGCTGTGGCGCGGCGAGAACCGTATATCTCTCACCCCGTTCAAACCCTTGCCCGAACCCAGGGGTCTCGCCTCGATCAAGACCGAGATCGGCCAACGCTGGCCGATGACCGGGCTGCTCGACGTACTGAAGGAGGCTGCCCTTGATACGGGACTTCTCGAAGCGTTCGAAACATCGGCCTCGCGTGTTGCACTGCCGAAAACCGCGCTGGATCAACGTCTCCTGCTATGCCTCTACGGCCTGGGAACGAATGCCGGGCTCAAGCGGATCGCCGGCGCCACCCCCGATGTCAGCTATGAAGAGCTGCTGCATGTCCATCGCCGCTTCGTTCATGCCGCGGCGCTCAAGGAGGCGTGTGCCAGGGTTGCGAATGCGACCCTGGCAATCCGCAATGCTGCAGTCTGGGGGGACGCCGGCACGGCCTGTGCGTCAGATTCCACAAAGTTCGGAGCCTGGGATCGCAACCTGATGACGGAATGGCATGCGCGTTATGGTGGACGGGGCGTCATGATCTACTGGCATGTCGAACGACGCGCGACATGCGTCTATTCCCAGCTCAAGCGCTGCTCTTCCTCCGAGGTCGCCTCCATGATCGAGGGCGTGCTGCGCCATTGCACCGACATGGAAATCCAGCGACAATATGTTGATAGTCATGGCCAAAGCGCGGTTGGCTTTGCATTTTGCCGGCTTCTCGGATTTGAGCTTGCACCCCGCCTGAAAGCGATCGCTCGCCAGAAGCTGGCTCTTCCCGATGTCGGCATGCGAACGCGGCTTCCCCACTTGCAGCCGATCCTCTCCAGTCCGATCAACTGGGATGAGATCGAGCAGCAATATGACGAGATGGTCAAATATGCAGCCGCGATGCAGACAAAAACCGCCGACCCGGAGGCGATCCTGCGCCGGTTTAGCCGCTCCGAGGTGATGCACCCGACCTACAAGGCGTTGAGTGAGCTGGGCCGCGCGGTCAAGACGATCTTCCTGTGCCGGTATCTGCGCGAGGAGTCCTTCCGCCGCGAAATTCATGAAGGCCTGAATGTCGTTGAAAACTGGAACAGTGCCAATGGGTTCGTTTTCTTCGGCAAGGGCGGCGAGATCGCCACTAACCGCATCGATGAGCAGCAGCTCTCGGTCCTGGCGCTACATTTGCTGCAAGCGTCGCTTGTCTATGTGAACACCCGAATGCTTCAGAGCGTGCTGGTGGAACCGAAATGGACGGGCCGGATGACGCCGGATGATTATCGCGGCCTCACACCGCTGATTTACAGCCACGTCAATCCTTATGGCCGCTTCGACCTCGATCTGAATAGCCGGATCGATTTTGGGCGGCTTGCTGCCTGACCGGGGCCTTTCCGCTCGCACCATTTGGGTGCACCCGAACGTGACGATCGGAAGTGACATATACGACATGTCACAAAAGGGTGGTTCCGTCACCAATGTTACTGTACGAGGGCAAAGCCACCCTAATGTGACGGATTTGCCCATGACCCGCGTCGGCTACGCCCGCGTCAGCACCATCGACCAGGATCTCGACATCCAGGTTGCCCGGTTGAAGGCAGCGGGCTGTGAAATCCTCCGCTCCGAAACAGGCTCGGGCGCATCGCGCACTGGACGCACGGAGCTTGAGACGATCATGCAGTTCCTGCGCGCCGATGACGAACTCGTCGTCCTGCGTCTCGATCGGCTCGGTCGCTCCACACGCGATGTTCTCAATCTGGTTCATGAACTCGACCAGAAGGGAGCCTCATTGCGGGTGCTTGAGCCGGAGGTGACGACGGCCGGAAGCATGGGGCGGATGGTGATCACCATTCTGGGCATGGTCGCGGACATGGAACTGACGTTCATCAAGGACCGGCAGCGCGCCGGGATCGAGGCGGCGCGCGCCGAAGGCGTCTACAAAGGCCGGAAGAAAAACATCGATGACGATGAAATCCGACGCCGGATCACCGCCGGCGCGAGCAAGGCCAGCGTCGCGCGCGACCTCAAGATCTCAAGAATGACCGTCTATCGGGCGCTTGACGTCATTCCTTCAAGGATCGGGCTGCCGGAAAAGCCGCCTTCTGTCACCATCGCCCTGCATCTGACCATCGAGAACTTCAACAAGCATGGTCGTGGCAGAAAGCCCGCTCGCGAGCGCATTGAGGCGATGCTGGAGCGGGATTACCAGATGCAAAAGACCGGGAACTGCGATTACACGCTGACCGTCGCCTATGATCAGGGTGCCGATGGCGTCAGCCTCGATGATGAGATCGCATCTCTCCAGACAGAGATGTTCAACATCGCAGAGAGCTACAGGTGCTCGATCGAGACCGATGTTTACGAGATTGGAGGACAAGAGCGAGCCTGGTAGATCGCCATGTTCAATCTTTGTTCTTCAACATGGCCAAAATCGCAGCTTCGGGCCGACTGGGCCTTCTACCTGGGCGGGCCGGGCGAAGCCGGCGGAGCGGTCAACGCCCATTATGGTCGCGACCCAGTGGTCAAGATCTACACCACCATCACCGACCGCTACGCGCCGCTGCACCAGACGGTGATCGCCGGCACGGCAGGAGAAGCCATCCATGCGCTCGATGGGCTCCTCGGCCATGACAGCAACGCCGATCTGACCGCGCTGCACGTCGATGGAGGCGGCGTTTCCGACATCGTGTTCGCAACGATGCATCTCCTCGGGCTCGATTTCGAGCCGCGCATTCCTCGCCTGTCCGACCGGCGCCTCTACGCATTCGAACCTTCGAAGCGCTATGGCAGGCTTGCGCCACTGTTCGGTCACAGGCTCAACCGGGATCTGATCGTCAGCCACTGGCCGGATATCGAACGCGTCATCGGCGCGATGCGTGATCGCACCGTTACGCCCTCGCTGATCCTCAAAAAGCTATCCGCCTACCGCCAGCAGAACAGCCTCGCCGCGGCGCTCCGCGAGGTAGGACGGATCGAGCGCACGCTGTTCACGTTGCGCTGGTTCGACGATCCGGCGCTACGCCGCACGGTCACCGCCGAGTTGAACAAGGGCGAGGCGCGCAACAGCCTGGCGCGAGCGGTCGCCTTCCATCGGCTCGGTCGCTTTCGCGACCGTGGCTTGGAGAACCAGCAAACCCGCGCGGCTGCCCTCAACCTCGTCACCGCAGCGATCATCCTGTTCAACTGTCGCTATCTTGGGCACGCCGTCGAAGAAATGCGCCGCCGCGGAAGCCAGATCGATCCGGCTATGCTGTCTCGGCTCTCACCATTGGGTTGGGATCGCATCAATCTCACCGGCGATTATGTCTGGTCCGATCACCTCGATCTCGACGCCAATGGCCTCATGCCGCTGCTCATCAAACCGCTACCGTGAATCTGTGTCCGCATAATGCACAGGGGCCGAATTGCAGAAGATCGCGGCCATGCCCTGGCCGCCACCGGCCAACGGCGAGAGTTCTGGATGAACGCCCTGCGGCTAGCCGGGCACTGCCAATTTATGAACCTAGCACGAGAAGTCGCATGAAAGCTTCCGCAAGCCGACCACGACCGATCTGGACTATGCGATCCAAACGGTTGCCGAGCGGCCCGGGATTGATGCCAATGGGGCAAAGTCGCCAGCGCGCACCAGCGTAACCTTCCCAATCTTTCGCTGCTAACCCGGCCCGATTTGCGGAACCATCATCATCAATGTCGTCTCATTGTGATTGTGCACACCAAGAAGCGCAGCGAAGCACCGTCAACGTAGGATTACTCTAGTCCTGATTGCGCAGCTTCCGAAAGCCTCATACTGCGTCAATTCTTTCGCCTAACCGCACGCACAATTCGTCGAGCGATCTGACGACGAAATCTGCCTGCTCATCGGCATGTGCGCCAAAGTCGGTTGCATCTGAGAGACCAGTCGTCACACCAATGCTCGCGGCGGACGCGGCCCGCGCCATTCTCATTTCTAGCCCTGGGTCGTCACCCACGACGATCAATTTATGCGTCGCATCAGTCGGCAGACCCATCAAAGATCGGGCGCAATGCAGTGCTGCGAGCGATGGCTTGCCGAGTATGACAGGCTCGATCCCCGTCATCGCGGTGATGGCCGCATTAATCGCGAAGCTAGTTCCGATCTTGCGCCCGCCCTCCGAAGCGAAAAAGGGAACATTGGACGCCGTTGTGAGCTGCGCGCCGTCTTCGAGGTCCGCGAGCACCGCCTCCAGATCGTCGAACGTGAATGCGCGGTGATAGGCGACATAGACAGCCTCAACCGCGCAAGAAGGAGCGGCATTTTCGACGACTTCGATACCAGCGGCACGCAGCGGCACGAATGATTCGCTACGCCCCAGCGCCCTGACTTTGCGGATCCCCCGTTCAGAAAACCAATATGCAGCGGCCGTCGTCGGCGTCATCACAGCACTGTCAGGCACCTTCAACCCGGCAACGCGCAGGTTATACGCATATTGAGCCGGGGCTATGGCAGACCCATTGGTGAAAATCCTAAAGGGCATGCCGCGCGCTGTAAGTTCTTCCAGCAGCACTTCTGCGCCCGGAAGCGGGCGATATCCAGAACTGGCGCTGTCGCCAAGTACAAGCGTGCCGTCCATGTCGAAAATGAAACCCGATGCACCAGCAAGCCGGGCAGCCAAGCCGTCAAGCGATTCACTGACCATTACATTTTGCCCGCGGAAGCGCCAGAATGAAGTGCCAATCGTAAACCTTTTCTGTCGATTACGACATCTTTCAGGGTCGGGTTAGCAATAAGTTCTCGTAGCAATTTCATCAACGGCGCAGCCTCCGGAGTATAGGTTGCGCGGCTGGGTCCCATCGCAAGCATTGCGTCGACCTGATCCGCCGGCATCACGGCGCGCAACAGAAATTCCTCATCGTCCAGATGCGCGCCAAACTTGCGACGGAGATCCGAATAGTCAGGGAAATCCGGTTCACCAGCTATCTCCTTTGCCCGCGGTCGATCCATGATGACATCCAGGATCACCGGATCGATTGGGCTCGTCGGACGCCCAAGCTTGCCCATTGCATAGCGCAAAATCTGATCCGATACCTGAACGTACCGCTGGCCGCTGACGATATTTGTTGTCGCCTGCGTCATCACCATCTGGGGAAAGGGCGTTACCATGATAGGATATCCAAGTTCAGCACGAACACGCTCCGTCTCTTCGACTACCGCGCCAAAAAGGTGCTCGAGCTTCAGTTCACTCAGTTGTCGACGAGTGGTGGTCATCACCCCTCCCGCGATCTGGTGACGCAGAAAACTGGCATCGAAGGCTTGAGGCGTGCCCGGTTGGAGGCCTTCCGCCTTAGCCAGACGCCACCAATAATCGGTAACGTTTGCTAGAGCCCTGTCATCGATCGGCACACTATGGCCTGCTTCCCGCAAATTCGCGACAAGCCTACCGGCCTCGGGCAACGAACTGCCATCCCCGAGGGGGCCGATACCGACATGAATGCCATCGACAGCTCCGCAATCGGCGGCCGCCAAAGCGGTAAGTGGACCATAACCGATCGTGCAGTGCGGGTGGACTTCCAGCGATTTCCCGCCGATCACCGCCTTGATCGCCGGTGCGAGTGTCTTCACGCGATCTGGAGATAGCAGGCCGCCCGGATCTTTGATGTAGAACAGGTCGATATGGGGCGATCTGGCGAGTTTCGCTGCGAAATCTGCATAGAATGCATCATCGTGCACGGCAGAGAGGGTGAATGTCAGCGCCGCCATAACTTGCGCATCACCCTCTTCTTTGATGAGCTGAGCTGCTTCAAGAACCGCATCTATGTCATGCATGGGATCAAGAACAATGAAGCGGCCGATGCCATTATGTTGGAGCCGGCGATAGACGATTCGCATAAATTCGGGACCAGCCTGCTGCCAAGCAATGAATCGTAGGCCGGTGGTGATAAATTGAAGCGGTGTGTTGGGCATGGCAGCCCGGACACGCCTGATACGCTCCCAGGGATTGTTACGGAAATAACGCACTGCTACGGCCATGTGGGTCGATGATGTGAAATCGATTGCTCTAAAGCCTACGCGATCCATCTGGCCGGCGACCTGGAGGATCTTTGCTGTATCGAGGCCTGTCGCGCCCCACAGCGACTGGTTGCCATCGCGCACCGAAACGTCGACGAGATTTATTTCAGCCATTGTTCAAATTTCCGAAGAAGCGGGTGTCGACGTCGCCGGCACGGAATCGCGGATCAGCCGCGATAATGGCGTGAAGCCCAGCTGTTGAATCCATGCCTTCTAGCTCGAATACCGATAAGGCAGCAGTCAGGCGCTCAATAGCCTCGGCTCGGTCGTTGCCATGGACAATGAGCTTCCCGGCGAGGGAGTCGTAAAAGGGCGGGACGAGGCCGCCATTGAATATATGGGTATCGACGCGTATGCCTTCGCCCGCCGGCCACTTGGCCGATGCGGCGCGCCCGGGCGAGGGCTGGAAATCTTCGCGCCAGTTTTCGGCGTTGATGCGCACCTCAATGGCATGACCGCGAGGCCGTATCATCTCCTGTGTCAGCGCCAATTTGCTACCGGCTGCTACTAACAGCTGTTGCTCAATCAGATCGACGCCGGTGATCGCTTCCGTTACGGGATGCTCTACCTGGATACGCGCATTCATCTCTAGGAAATAAAAATCGAAAGTAACGGCATCTACCAGAAATTCGACCGTACCTGCTCCTCGATATGCCAGAAACTTGGCCAAATCGACCGCCGCCTGCTCGATAGCCGTGCGCTTGTCATCGGGAAGAAGGGCTGCTGGAGCTTCCTCGACCAGCTTCTGGAAGCGGCGCTGTATCGAACAGTCGCGCGTGCCCAGATGAATCGCATTCACACCATCGCCAAGCACCTGCACTTCGATATGCCGGCCGCTCGTGATAAAGCGCTCGACGTAGATGCGTGGATCCCCGAAGGAAGCCTGCGCTTCAGCCATGGCAAGATCGATCTGACCATCTAGCTGCGATTCATTATCGACTCTTTTCATTCCCTTACCGCCGCCCCCGGACACAGCTTTGAGCAATAGCGGATAGCCCGTTTCCTGCGCGCGCCTTCGCGCTTCCTCCTTATCGCCTGCCTCACCGCCCGGGACCACCGGGAGGCCCGCTTCGATGCCGACCTTACGCGCCATCAGCTTGTCACCCATTGCCTCGAGGCTGGATGAGGAAGGGCCGACGAAAGCGATCCCCGCTTCCGCGCAAGCACGGGCAAGGCCCACATTTTCGGAGAGAAAGCCATAGCCGGGGTGCAGCGCATCCGCCCCACTTAGTTTGGTCGCGGCGATCACCTTGGCAACGTCGAGATAGCTTTGCGCCGAGGGAGCCGGACCGACCTTTACGATATGATCCGCCAGCCATGCGGCCGCGCTATTCAGATCCGCTTCGGACGCCCCAAGGACAGTCTCGATGCCCAGACGCTTTGCTGTGCGAATAACTCTAAAAGCGATTTCGCCGCGATTGGCAATGAGGAGACGCCTGATCATTTGACGAGCATCAAAATGGCGCCGGCATCTACCATCGCGCCATTCTCGACTAAGATTTCCGCGATCTCGCCTGCACAAGCTGCGGGGACGGGATTGAAGAGCTTCATGGTCTCGATGATACCGACATTGGATTCTGCCTCGACGCTGCTGCCGACCTCAACGAAGTATGCAGTTCCAGGAGCTGGGGAGCGGTAAAAGACGCCAGGCAAAGGTGCGCGAATGGCATGCATGCCTTCGGGAACCGGGATTTCTTCCTGACCCGACTGGGCAGTCGCCCCGGCAGGCGACGCTTCGTCTTCGAGCGACCACGCCTGGCTCCAGCCTTCCCCTTGACCTTCTCCTGCATCGGCCCTGCTGACGCGAAGCCGATAGCGATCGGTTCGGATGTCCAACCGATCATATTGACTGCCTTTCAGGATTGTGACGATTTCGTTCACATCCTCAGGACTTAGAGGCAGATCACCTTTCACGCATGCACTCCGATCTTGAGATAATCGCGGGCCGCGAGAATGATGCGGTCAGCAAACACTTCATCATTAAAGTGAGCATCCACCGCTTCGACCGGAATAGCGCTGGGAATGACTTTGCGAAGATATTCGGCGAAGGGGCCGGGCACATTGATATCGTGGAGATGCCCTTCCGGGCTGTCATGGCTGGAAAAGCCGCCCAACGGTACGAAAAAGCGTACAGGTCCTTTCGCTTCAATGACCATTTTGGCATAGTGATCGGCCAGATTTCGTAGCTCCTGCATCTGTGTGCGAACAGCAGTCAGCGCAGCATTATGCATGTGATAGCGCGTGCCTGGGAACCGCTTCTTAGCCTCCGCTAACGGCCCGCCGATGATGAAATCGGCATTGCCGGGAGCCAAGATCGTCGGAATGCCCTTTCGCAGCGCCGCCATCGCACGCTCAGGACCACCATCTGTAAGGCCGCCGTGAAGATGGTCGACGATTTCTGTTGCCGACAAATCGAGCACTAGAGCGACATCACGTCCTTCAACGATCGCATCGAGGGTTCCGCCGCCGCCGCCAGCACAATGGAACACCATGACTTCGTTGCCGTCGTCCTGAAGCGCTTCCCTTACACGTCGAACTGATGCTTCGGTAGTACCCAATGTGGTCATAAGAACGAGAGGTCGATCTTCCCTCTGTGCGGCAGGGTCATAACCCTTCGCCATGCCAGCAATAGCGAGCGCGGCGTTGCGATAGACATCGCGGCTGATCGAATTGATGCCTGAGACATCCGTGACGGCATTGGACATTATGATGTCCTTCGCCCCTACGAATGGTGCAGTGAACCCCGACGCCATGGTGGAGACCATCAACTTGGGAAGACCATAGGGAAAGGCCTTCATGACCGCTGTGCCAAGCGTTGTTCCCATCGACCCGCCGATAGAGATAATGCCGGAGAAGGGTTGCGCCTCATGATGATGAAGGGCAACTCGGATAGCACCCTCGATCATCACAGCCTGGCATTTGCCCTCATGACCAAGCGCACGCACTCTCTCAATGCTCCACCCCGCCGCTTCAGCAACCTCTTCGGGTGGAATCTCGGGGCTTCCGACCGTACGCCGCACGCTTGGATCGAGATGGACTATTTCGCATCCAGCTTCTTCAAGGCAGGTTCTGAGAAAACGTCCCTCGAATTCTTTCGTGTCGTGGGTGACGATCATCAGAACAAGTGGCTTCTTTCCAACCATCCTCTTCTCCATTATAGCCCGCTGATTTGCGCACGCTGATAGACCGGCTCCATCATTCAAGAATTCGGGGTACTCAGGCCGAGGATCTCACGCGCCTCTGCGGAAGATGCGATGTCAATCCCCAGTTCCGTCGCGATGCGGCGGGTTCGAGCCACGAGCTGTTCATTGGTCGCTAACTGCCCGCGGCTATAGTAAAGATTGTCCTCTAGGCCGACGCGCACGTGTCCGCCCAACAGCATAGCCTGTGTGGTCGCGGGCAGCTGCGCCGCCCCAATCGCCGACACACAGAAAATCGACTGCGGCGGCAAAGCCGCGATCATTGCCGCTAGGATATCGTGACTATAGGGCATGGCGCCTTGAAAGCCCTTGTCTGCGCCCAGGACCATATTGATGTAGTAGGGAGGCTTGTCATAGCCTTTCTGAATGAGTCGTGTTACATCCTGCAATATATGGGTTGGTGAAAATACCTCCCATTCAGGCTTGATGCCCCTGTCCGTCATACGCTGCACCAGCGTTTCGCAGCGGCTGGGCGGCGTGATTACGCATATTTCCCGTCCGCCATGGACGTCGACGAAGGTCATGCCATCGAAGGTCGCCATCTCCGCACCGGCTTCGCAGCCCTTTAGTCGTTCCTCGAAGCTTGATTCGAACAATCCGTCCGGCCTCTCGACAAGCATGTCACCGCTTGATCCGCCCCCGGTGGAATTGTTTATAATGATGTCGCAGCAATCGCGAATACGTCCGTTAATATCACGGTAAATATCCGCGTTACAAGTTGCGCCATCATCCGGCCTACGAGCGTGAAGCGCAGCAACTGCTGCCCCTTCCTTGTAAGATGCGTATACGGAAGCTGCAATTTCATCGGGTTGCGTGGGAAGAAGCGAACTCTGCTTCTTGGATGCCATGCCGCCCGTAGGAGCAACGGTGATAATCAGCTTGCTCACGACGAAACACCTTCATGGATGGAGGGAGTGGAAAGCGCGGACACGATTTCAGGGGGCAATGGAATGCCTCGCAATCTTCCGCTCTCCTGGTCGATGGCAGACCAAACGCGCTTTTCGAATGCCTCGATCGCCAGATCCTCACCTCTGAAGACGCGATGTGACACCTCAAAACTACTACGGCCAATCTTGGGAACGGAGGTATGCACCTGAATTTCTTCACCAAACCGACTGGGAATATAAAAACGGGCTCCGGTATCCACCATCGGAAAACCAACAATCCCGTACCTCTCAATCATAGCGCGCTTGTCAATACCGGTCACCATGCGAAAAATCGCGGCGGTGCAGCTGTCAAACATTCGGAAATACTGGGGATAATAAACTATCCCGGCGGGATCGCAATCACCCCAACTTATCTCAACGGAGATTTTATTTACAAACATGAGGGCATGTCTCACGCTATGCCGGACGCCGGACGTGTCGGCGCCGAATTAAACCAGTTCGAATTGAGATATTAGACCGTTTTGCAGGCCTAGTCTCATCAGACGCCCGCCTGCATCTAGCAACAGTTCATCGTCCCTCGCGTCCTTCAACGTCGCCGTGGCCACGCCAGCCTCTCTAAGCGAGCCAATCGCGTCTTCATGCGAACTGGAACGCGTCCCACCGGTGCTGCCCATTTGCAATTGAGCGGCAAGATACTGCCTTGCATTTGCGCCATGCTCATGGGCCAGCGCTGCTTGGAAAGCCTGAAACGCGGCTCGCTGAGTAACGTGAGCGCCCAAGCGCGGTAATTTACTCGTTCCATAGTTGACAGGCCAAGTCGCTGCTTTCAGGCGACGAATCCGATTACCTTCACACTCATATATGATAAAGAACTTCACCGTCATCATGTCGCCTGGCGCCAACGGTCCAAACGGAAAGTCTGGCCGCGACTTTAGTGCATGAAAATCCATGTCGATCTCACGAAAATGACCCGACGGGCCATCAAAGCCTGTGATAGGCCGAAATATCTCACGGATACCATTTCGAAGGAAATGGAACAAATTCAACCATTCATCGCGGCCCGTCACCGTTTGACCGCCATCCTCCCAGACCACATCCTCCGTAAACCATTGATCCACGAGATTAACGTAATCCCCGGAATTGAATGCATCTATATATGTGGTGAAATCCATTGTTTTAATTCCCAACTGGTAAGTTTGATTAGACTTGGTTTAAATCGGAAACTGTCCTGGCAGGGTTTCAACTGTAATCCAGCGAGTTTCAGTAAAACTATCGATCCCCTGTTTGCCTCCGAACCGGCCATAGCCAGACGCTCCGGTACCCCCGAAAGGCATCTGCGGCTCGTCATGAACCGTGGGCCCATTGATATGACAGATGCCTGATTTGATCCTCTTCGCGAGCATCAACCCCTTTGCGATATCGCGTGTGAAGATAGCCGCAGAAAGCCCGTATTGGCTGTCATTGGCAATCTCCACCGCTTGGTCGGCATCGCGAGCACGGATTAAGGCCACGACCGGGCCGAAGCTCTCGTCGCGATAGAGATCCATTGCGGGAGTTACGCCATCAAGCACGATGGCAGACATCACCACATTGTCCCCTTTTCCGCCCGTCAAGATCTTGGCACCTTTCTCGATCGCATCGTCAACCAACTCGTTGACGCGGTTCACAGTGCTCATGTCGACCACCGAACCCAGCGGCGCCTTCCCTTCACGCGGGTCGCTCGCGACAAGGGTCGCCGTCTTTGATGCAAACTTTTCCGCAAAAGCCTCTGCGACTGCGTCAACCACGATAATTCGCTCGGTGCTCATGCAAATTTGGCCTTGGTTCATAAACGCACCAAAAGCTGCCGCCTTGACGGCTTCGTCGAGATCGGCATCTTCCAGAATCAGGAGCGGCGCCTTACCGCCAAGCTCGAGCAGGCAAGGTTTAAGATTTTCCGCCGCCCGACGAGCGATAATCCGACCGACATGGGTGCTGCCAGTAAAGTTGATACGCTTGATCTCTGGCGCGTCGATCAGCGCGCCGACTACTTCTGCAGCATCTTCTGGCGCATTAGTCACGATATTTACTACCGACTCGGGAAACCCCGCGTCAGCGAAGGCCTCGACGATAAGCGCGTGGGTATTTGGACATAATTCACTAGCTTTGAGGATCACCGAGTTCCCACAGGCAAGCGGCACCGCGATAGCACGAACGCCGAGAATAATCGGTGCGTTCCAAGGTGCTATCCCAAGCACGACCCCGACAGGTTCCTTCATCACAAGGGCCAGACAGCCGGGCTTGTCCGAAGGAATTACTTCACCGCATATTTGAGTAGTCAGCGCTGCCGCTTCTCGGACTATACCGGCAGCAAGTTCCAGATTGAACAATGCCCAACCACGTGTGGACCCAGTCTCTTGCATCATCGAAGCAACAAACTGGTCCTTGCGGGCCTCCAAGGCCGATGCCGCCCGCAGCAGAACCATGCGACGAGTGTTGGGACCCAGCGCTGCCCAGACCTTTTGACCTTCGGCAGCCCTATTGCCTAAGTTCGGAATGTCAGCGGCCTGCATAGCCTCAGCCGAGGATGCTACTTCGCCAGTGAGTGGATTGATTCGTTCAAACCGCATGTTTCCACCTCTTTAGTGGTAAATAGAAGATCAATGGAGAAAGCAGGCCGTCCCTACGAATCAGAAATTAAATCTAGCTCGAATTCCGTAAGTCCGAGGAGCTTCAAGTGTAACTACAGGAAGACCGACGATTGGTTGTACAAACGAGGTCGCCTTTAACGTCTCGTTCTCGATATTATCGATATACACAGCAACAGAGTAGCGGTTTTCAGGGCCGCGCCATGTCAAACTCGCATTCGACATCATATATCCTTGCTGAGCGAGATCGTCCAGCGGGTAGGCGTCGTTATAGGCTGTCAGTCGTTCGTTTTCGGGACCAAAGAACCATTCGTTCCCGACGATCGCGGAAAATTCCGTGAGTGCTGCGCGCATTGACGCCTCAGTCACGCCGTTAGGCAATATCATGGTCATACTCCCGGAACCCAAGTCGTGTGAAAGGCGCTCCTGAGACGAATCGGCAATCGGGCCGTTGCAAGCGGCCCCTCGGAGATGGCGCGCGCGTCGAAGATCAGCAGATCGGAACGGTTTTGGTCATGTCGATCGGCGATATTGATATACCAACCTTCATCTTCGCCAGGCCCGCGCGGGATGAACGCGCCCTCCTGGAAGCTAGTCTCGTCAGTCCCGTGATAGGTTTGGACTTCGCCGGTCGTCAGATCGATTTTGCCGATCATGTTAGCGCCCATGTAGGTAGGGCCGGCCATCAATATCCGCCTCTCCGGATCCACCATTGAGATATAGGCGTAGCGATAATCCCGACCGACGCATCGCGGATCGATGAGCGGCAGCTCACCGCCATATGGGGCCAAACTCTTCGATGAGAATCCTCCATCGACGGCGTTCGACGTCATGTCGAAAGACCAACGCGTGGGATAGGGGACGCCATCCTGAGGATCCGCGGCCGATCCTGCGATGTCGCCGATGTAGGGGAAGCCATTCCGCTTGGAGATCATCATATCGAGATGGACTATTGTGCCTTCGTTAAAGCCGTTGATGACGTGAAAGCCACACGACGTAGGCACTTTGAACCATCGGATATCGGTCGTACTGCCGGCTCGCGGCATAATGCCAACCCAACTAGGCAAACTCCCGTCCCACTTCCAATGATCCCCACCTGCCTTCAAGCGCTCGGGATCCATTGTCGTCGGAAAGATTGGAAAGATCACGTAATCAGTCGTGATCGCGAAGTCATGGACCATCCCGACATATGGGGGATCGAACCACTCTTCTTTAACAAGATTCCCACTTTTGTCCTCGATCAGGAAGCACATTGGCGACGAACCATCACCTTCACATTCATAGCTAAACAGAAGAAGCTCACCCGTAACGGGGTCTATCTTCGGGTGGGCTGTAACTGTTTTACTTTTAAGCTGCCCATTCCAAGTGAAATCGCCCAAGGTGGCTAGAGTGTCCGGATCGACAGCCATCGGCACATGGTCCTCCTTGAGCACCAGGAGACGGCCAGCGTGCCAAATTGGCGCGGTATTTGCGGTCCCTCGGCTTTTCCCGGCGACTTCAGGTTTATCAGTCCACGGATTGCGATATTTCCCATAGAGAGAACGTCGGGCAGCCCGCTCAGCTTTCCATCTTTCGGTCTGAATATAGCGCATCTTGAAATCGACATGGCCGTTCTCGAAGTTAAACATCGAGATCATCCCGTCCCCATTCACGTAAATGTCGTCTCCCAGATATGGCGGATATTGGGGATCCGGGCCGGAGCGATACCATCTACCATTAAGATCCGGGGGAACATCACCCTCCACCTCAAGATCATATATATCGCATTCAATTCTACTTGGAGTGTTGTATCCACTGAAAGAGAGACCGTCAGGAAATAGCTTAGTCATGAACGCATGCCTTTTTAAGTGTTACGCGCCTGCGCTTTGCTGCAGGAACATATTCAGCGAATAAAACATTATGAAGTTTGACTAGCGGCGCGAATAATCGTGTATCGGTTGGGATTGAGGACTCGCCTATATTCGATGGCCGCCCGTCGCTCCCACTATGAGGCACCTTCAGACGAGATCGGCACGAGTCCGCCATTTCACGACGCGTACGCGTAGCGTTGCCGCGTTCGCATCGCGGCGCTCCTATCACCATACATCCTCTCCTAACTTCCCAAACCGCTGCGTCCCTTCATCGGGATCATGCAAGCTATGAGCGATGTTGTCGGCGCATACATTGCAGGCGAGATTTACGATGTCAAGTGGAGAAGCGAGGCGGGTAGCCGTAGTTCGTGAGACCTCAATCGAACGCGCCACCTTCGGCTTCCAGATTGGGGAAGGGCCTGAAATAAAGTTTCGCGCAGTTCAGCGGCCAACTAAGTCGTGATCTGTAATTTGCGATCGCTTGGCGGTTGTCCCTTGAGGGTCTCAAGGATCTGCCCGCACTCGCCGACCCTGAGGCCGGTGGTGCTGTATCGGGTCTCACAAGGCCGGACGTTGCATTGACTTGAAGCGAGCTCGGCGGCCCATCCCTCGACCTTCGCAGATCATCCGACCCTGCGTTCCCTCGCGGGACACCGAAGTCGACAAGCTTTCTCACCGCAATCGGGAGGCAGGGGCGCAGATGCTCGCGAATGTCCGACAGATCGACAAAACCGGTCAATCGAGCGCAGCAGATGATCCGCCGGCACATGCCGCTCCAGGCTGAAGGTGTAGAACAGCGCCTCCTGCGCCACTGTCAGCTCGCCCATCATCGACCCGTCTCCGCCACTCGCGCAGACTGAATCAGGACACCGGCGCTACTTCAAGGCCGAGTCTTTTTAACGGATAGGGACGATAGCCGAATGTGGCGCACAGGCCGCGGATCGTGTTGTCGAGAAGCCGGTGTACGCCAGTTGGGCAAGGCTGGCCGCATCATGCGGATCGGTCTTGTTCGCCTTCATCGCCTTCAGGCTCTGGTGGGCCTGACGCGCGTCGATGCAGATGATCGCGACACCAAGTTCGCGCAGCCCGAGCGCAACCGACGGACTCATCCGGCCCGTTTCGATCACAGCGCGCTCAATGGGACCATAGCGCTCCAGCACCGCGGCGATCGCCTCTGACGTGCTGTCTACGCATTGCATTCCAACCTTGCGCCCATCGGCATCGACGACGCAGACGTGCGACGTTTCCATCGACAGGTCCAATCCGGCATAATTTCGGATCGAACGGTTCCGCAGCATAGCCACCTACTACGACAGGTACCCCAAGAACAATCTCGTCGCCATCAAGCTCGTCTGTACCCACATCTGCGCTGTGAAATCCGCAGCCCAGGCGGAGATACGACCTTTGAAATTTATGAATATGCCTGCGCACCTCCAATCTGACCCATACACATTCGATCGGGTATTTGGCTGCTGCGGATTTATCGACCGCTTGTCCGTAATCATTGAGAATACCCGAGGTTTCTGCCAAACTCCTCGCATGAGCAAAGATCGTCCCTACCACCATGGAGAGCTTCAGAGTGCGCTCCTTGACCTTGCCGTTGTTGAAATCGAACGGGTTGGCTACGGTAACCTTTCCCTTCGGGAAATGGCCGCCGCAACCGGGGTGTCTCGGGGAGCGCCTTATCGACATTTTGCTAACAGACGCCGTTTCCTGGAAGCCCTGATCTCTCATGGATTAAGGATGATTAATGACGGCTTGGCCCAAGCAGCCGAGCCTTATGAAGCGCCTATCGAAAAGGTACGTTCCGTATTTGATAGATACCTTCGGTTTTCCGAGGAGCATCCGCAATTATATCAACTATGTTTTGCAGCAGATATATTTATAGATCTCCCGGCGAGCGACGATTATATGCGAGACGTACAGAATAAGTTTAATATATTTTCTAATTATATATCTCTTTTGGTGCCGAAACATGATGAGCATTATTTAGAGGCTCTTGCAATTTCTTGCTGGTCTCTCCTGCACGGATTTGCGATGCTTTCGACCACCCGCCGCCTTCAACACATTTTGCACGATAAAAAGTACGATACTCTATGCAGATCATTTGTGATTGAAAAATGCCTTTCTTTGCCAAATGTTATGCCACGAGTGCGGCATGGAACTATGGTTATCGGCGCCGATTAGACCCCGATTACGAAGTACGCCTAGAAAGTTATGTAGATTATATATGGTGAGTTCCGCTATTCGTGATTTGGATAATTAGGCGTGCAATTTTCGACTTGATCATCTGTCATCCAACTCTGGATAAGTCATAGGAATTTAATGACATACAAGTCATATGCATTTTTGAGGGGAATAAAACTGACGAAGCCGTGATGACGCGCTATGACGAACGAGAGCTACGGAAGTCCGTTGGAGACAGCCCCACATGGCGGCTAAAGAACCGGGAAAAATAGGCCGGGTCCGGAAACCCGAGCGAGTAGCCGACTTCAGCGACCGTTAGATTTGTATAAAGTAGCGAGCGCCGTGCTTCGAGCAGAGCGCGCTGATTAAGCACTTGGGTCGGGGACATGCCGGCAACTTTCGAGCAGGCCAGGCGTAGGGTCGTTTCGCTCACCCCCAGCGTTTCGGCGTAGACAGAGACGGGCTCTCGTTCCCGGAACCTGTGCTCGATCCTCTCCCTAAGACGCGCGACGATTCCGGCATAATAGCCTGGTCTTCTAATCGGCCTGTCGTCTAGCGTAGCGTTGCGCAGAACAACGACGAGAAGCGAGAGAAGAGTTGCATCGACGGCTGCCCGGTGGCCCGGTGCCGACCATGCCAGTTCGCGCATAAGTTCCTGCACAAGACGCTCAGCTGTCTCCTTTTCGAAATGCGACAACGTTAGCGCTCTTGCGGCGTCAAATATCCGTGCAAGCGCGTGATCATGGCGCGCGAGGTCGCTAATGTATCGCGTCGCCATCGTGACGACCGTTCCCGATGAATCCTCATCCCAGGAAAAGCCATGCACCACCGTCGCCGGTACGACCAGAAGGGATGGCGCTATAAAACGCAGCACCTGGCCATCGGCACGCATACTCCCTCCACCGGCCCAGATCAGGAAAATATGGCAAAGCTCGGCGTGAGCATGTGGCTTGATCGTCCACTCACTTGGCCGGGATCGATCGTCTAACGACTCGACATGTGTAAAGCAATCTTCGACGAGTCTATGTGGCTCCCCATAGAGGTAAAAGGTTGGGATCTGCTGCCGTGCGGTCATGGTCCGACTATAATTTTTGCCGTTGAATCGTCCAATCTTTTTATCGGCCGTGACATGGTGCGTAGCGTATTGCCAGCTAATTTGGGGCGTGGGGTGGCCATGCGAGCCCGCCGTACCAATAAGAGGATTAGATGCGAACCCAAGTCGCAATCATTGGCGCCGGTCCGGCCGGCATGCTCCTTGCACATCTGCTTGCCGCTGAAAACATTGAAGCGATAGTCCTCGAGCGGCGTGATCGCCATTATGTGGAAGGGCGCGTTCGCGCCGGCGTGCTGGAGCAGGTGACCGTGGACTTGATGCGTCGCCTCAAATTGTCGTCTCGACTGGACCAGGACGGCTTAGTTCATAGCGGGACCAATCTGTCATTGGACGGTCAAATCATTCATATCGATTTGGCGAATTTGACCGGTGGCTCCACCGTAACCGTCTACGGACAACAGGAGGTAATGCGGGATCTGTTCGACGCGGCCGAGCCACGCGGAGTGCATGTGATCTGGGATGCGGATGAGACCATGTTGCATGATGTCGATAGCGAACGGCCCTTCCTGACTTGGAAAAAGAATGGAACTGAGCATAGGCTCGATTGCGATTTTGTGGCGGGGTGCGATGGTTTTCACGGCCCTAGTCGGATGGCAATTCCCAACAACGTGCTTAAGACCTTTGAGCGCGTTTATCCCTTTGGGTGGCTGGGAATTCTGGCGGACGTACCGCCTGCCGGACATGAGCTGATTTATGCCAACCATGAGCGTGGTTTTGCACTCGCCTCCATGCGCTCGGCCACACGTAGCCGTTATTATATCCAATGTTCGCTGAACGACCGGGTAGAGGATTGGCCCGATGAGCGGTTCTGGGATGAAGCGTGCCTACGGCTCGGACGAGATGTTGCCACCAAAGTGACGCGAGGTCCATCATTCGAAAAAAGCATCGCGCCGCTGCGCTCCTTTGTATCCGAGCCGATGCGTTGGGGCCGTTTGTTTCTGGCGGGCGATGCAGCGCATATCGTGCCTCCCACCGGCGCCAAGGGCTTAAATCTGGCAGCGTCGGATGTGATCATGCTTAGTCAAGCCCTGCGCGAATTTTATCGCGACCATTCTTCCGCAGGCATCGACAGCTACTCTGAACGCGCACTGTCGAGGGTCTGGAAGGCGGAGCGCTTTTCGTGGTGGTTTACGTCTATCACGCACCGCTTTCCCAACATGGATGGGTTCGATCGTCGCATCCAGATGGCGGAGCTGGATTACATCCGCGGCTCGATAACAGCGCAGCGATCGTTGGCCGAAAATTATGTCGGCCTACCTTTGGAGACGATATAAGCACTAAGATTTACGATAACCGCACGTCGGCGCTAAGGGGCGAGTTGTTCGACAGAATGACTATTATGTGGGCGTCTTCGGTTTATCCGGCATGACGTGCTTCCCTGATTGTTACCAGTCCGAGGCAGCGTCCGGCTCCTTCATAAACTACACCCGATCATAATTGGAATTTTCCAGCTCAAAACGGTCCAGAATTCGGGATGCAGTCACCGCTCTCTTCTATCGCAGGGAAACGCCATCTCAAACGGGACTCAGCGCATCTGCCGTCACTCGAGGCGCCCGCAGCGCTGCCGTCCGCGCTCAGAAGCTTCGTACTGCCGGAGCCCGATGAAAAGGCTACCACTCGAGGCTGGCCTGCTCAATCGTCGTCGTGTTTTGGGCGACGAATGGGTGGACCGCTCGCTCGCCAATTGCACATCGTGCAATAGCGATTTCTAGGCGATGATTACACGTATCGCCTGGAATGAAATCCAGGCCGCACCGGGCTCGATGACCATATCCGGCGCCTACTTGTGCTGGCGTTTGCCGCCAGCCTCGGCCGTTGGGAAGAGTCTGCACTCCATGTCCGCGCCGGCTTGACCGGTGGCGGCTTCACGCGCGACGAGTTGACGTAAGTGCCCATGCAAATCGCTATCTAAGCCAGCGTGCCCGCCGCCAATACTGCCTTTGCAGAAGCCGGGAAAATCATTTCTGATATCGATGCAAACCAGTAATCGACGTGAAACGAACACCTTCCATAGCTCGCTATCCAGCGGCGCTCTGGTATCAAATATCTCCGATCGCCAGAATGAACCGAACCGTCATTCGGATAGTCCAGCTAGATGTGTCCAAACCCAACCAACACCCTGAGCATGGCGGATTTCTATGCAGTCGCAAAGCGCTTCGCCATGCGGGCGCCTGCTCCACCTTTTGCGGCAAGCTTCGCGCCATATCGCATGACGGTCTTGGGATCACGCCAGCGATAGGCCTGCATGATCGCCGGCAGACTTTCAGCGGCAGCAAAGTTGTCCTGTGCCACCCCGACCCGGATCGAATGCGACGACACCGCCGTCACCCAGCGCTCAAGCTCGGCGTTCGACATCTCGCCGAGCAGCTTCTTCGCATGGGCCGCGCGGATCAACCGCCTGTAAATGAGCGTGATGCTGTTGGGATGCAGCGCCCTGCGCCCGATCGCCGCGACCGTCCCGTCAAAATGCGTCTCGACGCGCCGGAACAACGGCCCCTTGTCGATATGCGCGGCCGCGCGCCAGCGCGCGATCGCCTGCATCGTCGGGGGCGCAAGATAGGCCCAGGCCCCCTCCCCTTCGCGATCTGTCTTGCTTGTCGGAATGAACAAGGCCCCTGCCCCGTCCGCATCCGGCCCGTGGATATGGTCGACGGCGATCGCCACCAACTCCGAGCGGCGCCCAGCGCTGTCATAGGCCACGCGCAGCAGCGCCGCGTCGCGATAGCCCAGCAGATCGCGCCGGACAGCCTTGAGAAGATGGGCGAGGCACACGCCGGAGGGCGGTGAATCAAAATCGGCAATGTCGCCCTTGAAGCGGATCGCGCGGGCCTGCTTCTGGCGCACGCCCACTGTCTTGCGCGCCGCTTTCATTTCGAGCGTGACCAGCTCCCCGGCGGTGGGATCGGGCAGGCCCGCCATACGATAGGCCCAGCCAATGTTGACGATGTAGCGTTCGATCGTCGCCATCGCGCGGACCTTTTCGGCCGAGGCGTCAATCCCGGCGATCTGGCGGATATAGGCCGCCACGGCGCTGACCTCCGCCTTCGGCGGATCGAGACGCCGGCGACGGCACCACGCTCCCCAAATTTTCAGATCCGAGCGGAAGGCGCGACGCGTGTTGTGCGACCAGGCCCGCACGGCCGCCTCGATCAGCTCAGCCTTGATCTCCCGCACGGTTCCGGCGAGCGCGCGCACATCGTCGACAACCTCCCCGACATCGGCCGAGGGGGGCGGCAAGGCCGCTGGCGGCCCGGAAGGAAGAGTTTCAGGCGGGAGCGCGCTCATGCGCCGAGGGATAGCGCGCCCACTTTCCAATGTATAGGGTGTTGATAACGATCCATTATCAACACTATGCGTCCGGGCATGCTTTACCGAGAGGTCGTTTCAGTTCACTATTGGCTATGGAAAACCGGCCCTCGCCCATCCGATACGGTCCCGACTATACCCCAAAAATGGTCACGGCGATAGCGGCCGCGACAGCCGCGATTGCCCGTCTCGATGCCCGGATTATCGTCAGTCCGGTGGCCAAAGCATGGTCCACGCGCGCCGCGTGGAGCGGCTATGCGCGGGCCTTGCAATTGCAGTCGGCCGAGGTTGAGGAAATTGACGTATTTTCGTGGGGCTGCGACCTCAAAATCCCTGGTCGTCCTCCCCTCCCCAGCCATCTCGACCTGTTCGACCGCTTCGCGGAATGGCGAGCAGCGTTGCAGGATGACGATCGGCTTCGCTGGCGCGACCGCCTGCCGACCGCGATCGGAGATCCAGCAACGGCGACCGAGCACGCCCCCCTTGTCCGCGCGCTCGATACCGTCCGCCAGCTCGCGCGGATCGACCACAGCATCATGGCCTGGCTGTCCTTGCCATTCGCGTTGCGCGACCGCGGCCTTGTGGCTAGCCCCCTCCCCTGCCTTGCCGGCGGCGCCAAGGCGTTCCGGCTGAAGCCCCGGCCCAATGACGATGATTGGCTGGCCGTGCTGCGCGCCCTCGAAAGCGCGGCGACGATCGCGCTGCAGCGGCTGCACAGCCTCGAGCGGCACTATCGCGACGCTCAGCGCGCGATCGCCGCCGAATACCGCCCTGGCGCCCTCCCTGCGCTGCTGGCGCTGATCCAATATCGCCCTTTGCTCTCCCCGCAATCGGCTGCAGAGTTACTTTGCATGAGTATCGCCGGAGCGAGCAAGCTGTTCGAGCGCGCCGCGACGGCCGGTCTGCTCGTGGAAATGGCTCTGTTGCAAAGATTGGCGGCAGTCAGAGGTAGGCTGTCGCTCTGCGCCGATCAGGCGGCTGCTGCGAAATGGTGGTTGAGCATGCCCATGGCCTCCGTCAGCGCCGAGGGCCCAATGCCAAAAGCTCTCTCCACAAGGCGCACCTCGCCCCTGATGCCGGGCTGCAGGCACCAGGGGCGAGCCTGTCCTTTGCGCAGGGCTCGCATGACTTCGAATCCCTTGATCGTGGCATAGGCCGTGGGGATCGATTTGAAACCGCGCACCGGCTTGATCAGTATCTTGAGCTTTCCGTGATCGGCCTCGATCACGTTATTGAGATACTTCACCTGCCGGTGGGCCGTCTCCCGGTCCAGCTTTCCTTCGCGCTTCAATTCGGTGATCGCTGCACCATAGCTCGGCGCTTTGTCGGTATTGAGCGTGGCAGGCTTTTCCCAGTGCTTCAGGCCTCGCAGGGCCTTGCCCAGGAACCGCTTCGCTGCCTTGGCGCTGCGGGTCGGCGACAGGTAGAAATCGATCGTGTCGCCCCGCTTGTCGACTGCCCGGTACAGGTAGGTCCACTTGCCCCGCACCTTGACGTAGGTTTCATCCAGGCGCCAGCTCGGATCAAAGCCACGCCGCCAGAACCAGCGCAGCCGCTTCTCCATCTCCGGGGCGTAGCACTGGACCCAGCGATAGATCGTCGTATGGTCGACCGAAATGCCGCGTTCCGCCAGCATTTCCTCAAGGTCGCGATAGCTGATCGGATAGCGACAATACCAGCGCACCGCCCACAGGATCACATCACCCTGGAAATGGCGCCACTTGAAATCCGTCATCGTTCCGTCCGTCCAATCTCCGCCAAGCATGCTCAAGCTTCACGATTTTTGCAACAGAGCCGTTCGAAGCGACCGGCATGGTCCGCACTCGACATGACGAAAAGGTGCCCGACCTCCAACTGGTGTTCATGCCCGCACATCGCAACGCGTCGGGCTTTCCCATTCCGCTGGGACACGGCTATGGCATTCTGAACGTACTCCTTCACCCGAAGAGCCGGGGCTCAGTGCGCCTGGCAAGTGCCGACCCGCGTAGCGCGCCGCTGATCGATCCGAAGTTCTTTGCTGACGAACGCGATTTCGAACCTCTGCTAGCGGGCATCGCGCTCAGCCGCCGTCTTTTTGCGAGCAAGGCGTTCACGCGGATGGAGGCATGGGAGATAGTGCCGGGCCCCGACGCCATAACGCCTGACGAACTGCGAGCCGCGATCCGCCAGACGGCCGTGACCGTCCATCATCCAGTCGGCACGTGTGCGATGGGCAGGGGTAAGGGTGCGGTCGTCGATCCACAGCTATCCGTACACGGCCTTCACGGCCTCCGCGTCATCGACGCTTCGGTGATGCCCAATGTCGTGCGCGGCAATACGGCCGCGGCCGTGATGATGATTGCGGAGAAGGCGTCGGATCTCGTCCGGCACGCACAAGATCGCCAATCAACACCATGAAGGATAATTGAGATGAATAAGATCGTGTTCGTACGTTTTCTTCCAAAGGCCGGCCACGAAGCCGAAGTCGAGGCTATCCTGCGCATTATGGTGCCGAACACGCGGGCCGAACCCGGCAATTTGCGCTATGATCTCTTCAAGGCCGATCACGAAGGGCGAACGCTTTTTCATCTGATCGAACGTTATCGAGATGACGACGCGGTCGCCTTTCACCGCGAGACCGACCACTACAAGGCCTATCGGGCCAGCATCCTGCCGCTGCTCGATGATCCGATCGGCGTGAGTGCGCATTTCGCGGAAGTTGGGCAGTGATTTCGCGCGATCTCGGGCACGCGTTTCACGGCATCGCGGGCAGCCATTTCGCGCCCTCGGGCAGGCTGGCCAACGGGTGTTATTGAGTCAGGGCTGAAGGCTTTGGTCAAGCAATTTCATGGTGCTCATCTTTTTTCGCATGCTGTCGCCGCTCAGGGTTAGGCGGTGAGCGTTGTGGACCAGGCGGTCGAGGATCGCATCTGCCAGGGTGGGATCGCCGATAACCTCGAACCATTGATCCACCGGAAGCTGACTGGTGACGATGGTGGAGCCCCGACCTTGTCGATCGTCGAGGATTTCCAGCAGATCGCGTCGCTCTGTTGCCGTCAGGACTGAGAGCCCCCAATCATCAAGGATGAGCAGTTCCGTACGTTCGATGGCTTTGAGAACGCGGGCATGTCGTCCGTCGCCTTTGGCTATGGCCAACATCTGGAACAGGCGGGGCACGCGATGATAGACAACCCGGCGACCATCACGGCAAGCTTTGTTGCCCAGTGCGCAGGCGATCCAGCTTTTGCCCAACCCTGTTGGCCCTGTGATCAGCAAATTTTCGTGCCGGTTGATCCAGCTGCCATCGATCAGATGCGCCATCACCGCGACATCAATGCCGCGAGGGCTGCGCATGTCGATATCTTCAACACAGGCCGCGTGGCGCAGGGCGGCAAAACGTAACCGCGTAGCCAGCTTCTTGGCGTCACGCTCTGCAGCTTCGCGATCGACGAGCAATCCCAGCCTTTCTTCAAAGCTGAGGCTTTCAAACGTCGCGCCAACGCGCCGCTGTTCATGAAGTGCCTTTGCCATACCGGAAAGCCCGATAGCCTCCAGACGGTCGCAAGTGGGATGGGACAGCAACAGTAATCTCCTCTGTCAGTGGTAATAGTTCTGGCCGCGGATGTTGCGGTGTTGCAGCGGCAGCTCTTCGGGGTCTGGTTCCAGGAAAGCCTGATCAAGACCGGTCTTCAGGATCGAGCGGATGGATGCGACCGATCGGGCCTTGATGGCGACGGCCCGGCGGCATGCGGCATCGATCCGCCGGGGCTCGAAGCTTTTGGCCAACGACAGCACGCCCAGGCAGGTTCGGAAGCCTTGTTCGGGGTGCGGCCTGTCCTGCATTACGATATCGCAAAACGCAGCCACGGAGGGCCCCAGCTTTGC
Organism: Sphingomonas bisphenolicum; assembly: GCF_024349785.1. Classification (NCBI taxonomy): domain Bacteria; kingdom Pseudomonadati; phylum Pseudomonadota; class Alphaproteobacteria; order Sphingomonadales; family Sphingomonadaceae; genus Sphingomonas; species Sphingomonas bisphenolicum. The sequence goes on along the minus strand of NZ_AP018819.1, from coordinate 54,279 downwards.
GGCGCTGTTCAGAATGCGCGTCGCGGACCATTCGGCATAGCGGCGGTGCGCCGACGGCATATGCTCGGCCGCCGTGACATGACTACGCCGTCCGGGATCGCGCAGATGGCTAGCGACGCGTTTGCCACGATGGAAGATTTCTACCGTGGCATGAGTAACCCGCGCGTCCACGTCCTGCCGGATCAAGTTGAACGGCACAGAATACCAGCAGCGATCTACCTCGATGTGATAATCGGGGGCGACACGGGCCCGTTTCCAGCGCGCAAAGACATAGGGATCGGCGGGCAGCGGCTGCAAGTTCGGACGATCCAATGTGGCGAACAAATCAGCGCGACTGGCGCCATAGTCACGCATGACGCGCATGTTCAATTCGTCGAGCAATGGCCGGATGGCAGTGTTCAGCTCGGCTAGTGAGAAGAACCTGCGATTGCGCAACCTTGCCAGGATCCAGCGCTGGGCGACTTGCACGGCTACCTCGACTTTGGCCTTGTCTTTTGGCTTTCGCACGCGCGCCGGCAGGATTGCTGTGCCGTAGTACCCGGCCATTTCAGCATAGGTCCGGTTCAAGCCGGGATCATAGCGGTCCGGCTTAATCACAGCCGATTTCAGGTTGTCGGGTACGACCACCTTCGGCACACCGCCCAGATAGGCAAACATCCCCACATGGGCCGCAATCCAATCCTCCAGCCCTTCGCTGGCAACAGCCAAGGCGTAGGTATAGCTTGAGGCCCCCATCGCTGCGACGAACAGCTTGGCCGCTTTCACCTCACCGGTTGCCGGGTCAACGATCTCGATCGTGTCGCCGGAGAAGTCGACAAACACCTTTTCGCCGCCCACATGCGTTTGCCGCATGCTCGGCCGTACACGGCCTTTCCACGCGTCAAAGTGGGTGCAAAACCATGTGTAGCCAAATCCGTGGGGGTGCTGTGCCCGGTATTCCTGCCACAGCAACATGCGCGTGACCCCGCGCTTGCGCAGTTCCTGATCAATGGCTCTGTTGCAAACATGGGGCACGGCCGCGCGGCGTCACCCAGTTGGGGGATTAGGCAGCATTGGCGAAATGCTTATTGAGCATAATCATGGTTTCGGTCAGGGCCGAGGGTCCAATTCCGAATGCTCTTTCAACCAGGCGCACCTCCCCCATGATACCTGGCTGCAGGCACCATGCCTGGGCCTGTCCTTTGCGTAGGGCGCGCATGACCTCGAAGCCCTTGATCGTGGCGTAGGCCGTTGGCATCGACTTGAAGCCACGTACCGGCTTGATCAGCATCTTCAGCTTGCCGTGGTCGGCCTCGAGCACGTTGTTCAGATATTTCACCTGCCGGTGCTCGGTTTCCGCCGCCAGTTTGCCTTCGCGTTTCAGCTCAGCGATTGCTGCGCCGTAGCTGGGTGCCTTGTCGGTATTGAGTTTGGCCGGCTTTTCCCAGTCCTTCAGGCCACGAAGAGCTTTGCCCAGAAAGCGCTTCGCCGCTTTGGCGCTGCGTGTCGATGACAGATAGAAATCAATCGTGTCGCCCCGTTTGTCGACCGCCCGGTACAGGTAGGTCCATTTGCCCCGCACCTTTACGTAGGTCTCATCCAGACGCCAGCTCGGATCAAAGCCGCGCCGCCAGAACCAGCGGAGACGCTTCTCCATCTCCGGCGCGTAGCGCTGCACCCAGCGATAGATCGTCGTATGATCGACATCGATCCCACGCTCGGACAGCATTTCCTCGAGATCACGGTAGCTGATGCCGTATCGACAATACCAGCGCACCGCCCATAGGATGACCTCGCCGGTAAAATGCCGTCCTTTGAAATCGTTCATCGCAACTGACCTTGACAGTACATGAGCCCAATCTTGGAAACCGTGTCAGAGTTTGCAACAGAGCCGATTTATCACCGGGCAGACGCTGTTCGTCGATGGCGGAGCGATCATGCACTGACACATGGCGGCTTCGATCCGGGAGACGAGTTCGGACGAAGCCAAGGAAGAGGGGAGGATGACGATGAAGACGACACGTTTTCTAAACGGCGCACTTCGGATCAGCACAAGCATGGCGGCAACGGCCATGACGCTGCTGATGGCGGCACAGGCGCAGGCTCAGGAGCAGCCGCAGGGGCAGCCTCAAGGGCAGGGCGAAACGGCGGCGGAATCGCCGCGCGGCATAGATGAGATCGTCGTGACCGCACGCAAGCGAGCGGAACGGCTTTCGGAAGTCCCGGTTTCGGTCAGCGCGGTAACGGGCGAGGGACTGGCGAACCTTGGCATCACCAAGACGTCCGAGGCGGTTCAGCTGGTTCCTGCCGCCAAGATCGTGATTCAGGATCTCGGCACATCGGCTTATCTGCGCGGTGTGGGTTCGGGCTCCTTCAATCCCGGCTTCGAGCAGACCGTGGGTCTGTTCGTCGATGGCGCCTACTATTCGCGCGCGGCCTGGGCGCGTGCCGGTCAGCTGGATATCGAGCGGGTGGAAGTGCTGAAGGGACCGCAGGGCGTGCTCTTCGGCAAGAACACCGTGGCCGGCGCGATCAACATCACGTCCAAGAAGCCGACGGATGAATTCGAAGCCTATGTCCGCGCGGCCTATGAATTCGAGGCAAGCGATCAGGCCAGCATCGAGGGGGCGATTTCCGGGCCGCTCAATGCCGATCATACGCTCAAGGCACGCCTCGCGATGCGCTACAGCGACGAGTCCAAGGGCTACATCAAGAACAATGCGCCGGGTGGCCCTGACGGCCCCATCAACGACCAGTTCCTGACGCGCGGCACGCTGACCTGGGAGCCGTCGAGCAATTTCGACAGCACGCTGAGCGTCACTTACGTGAAGTCCGATACGAAGGGATCTTCGGCGGAGGTCTTCCGCTGCGAGCCGCGTGCACCGGCAGCGGGCGATCCGCCGTCGCTCAACACCGCGCTTGCGGTGGGCGCCAGCCACGAGGACTGCAAGGCCAACTTCCGGAATTCCAGCATCAACCTCGATCCGGCGAGCGCGGCTGTAGTCAGCGCGATCACAGGGGAGCAGATCGATCCGGTCGACAACGGCGACCGCTTCCGGGGCCTGGCGCTGACCAATACGGCGAACTGGCATGCCGGCGATCTGACGCTGACCTCGGTGACCAGCTATATCCGCCACAACCAGCGCAACTACTCCGAAATCGACAACACCGACGTGCCGTTCACGACGCTGCGCCGGTATGAGCGGTTCAACACCTTCATGCAGGAACTGCGGCTGGCCTCTCCGCGCGAGAACAAGCTGTCGTGGGTGGCAGGCGCCTACTTCGAGCGTTCGAACCTTGAATTCATCGAGGACGATTCTGCTTACATCTTCCCCTATCCGGGCTTCCCCGCGCCCGCTCCAGGAACGGTCGTTCCGCCTTCGGGCACATGGTACAAGCGGTCCGACCAGAACGGGCGTTCGATCGCGCTGTTCGGCGAGGCGACCTTCGCCTTTACCCCCACGCTCGAACTCAGCGCGGGCCTTCGCTACACCAATGAGCGCAAGGACATCGATCACCGCGTCTGCGTAGGTCCGCTGAACCATCCCACCTGCGGGATCACGTCCGACGATACGCCGGCCATCGTGCCGCTGATCGCGGAAGACCTGCACTATCGCGCCAAGCTGAAGGAGAACAACCTCTCGCCCGCCGTGACGCTGCGCTGGCGACCCAACCGCGACGTGATGGCCTATGCCTCGTTCAAGCAGGGCTTCAAGGCCGGTGGTTTCGACATGGAGATGCGCAACCTGCCGGCGCAGCTTACCGCAGGCCCGCCGACCCGCGTGGACTCCAACGGCGATGGCATTCCCGATGCCTTCGTGTTCAAGAACGAGAGCGTGAACGCCTATGAAGTGGGCACAAAGCTGACGTTCCCGGCCGCCAATCTTCAGGTCAACATCGCGCTGTTCCAGAACGACTTCAAGAACCTGCAGGTATCGCAGTTCGATGGCATCGCTGGTCTCAACATCGTCAACGCGGGCAAGTCGCGTTCGCGCGGTATCGAAGTGGATGCGCGCTGGCGGCCCATCGACAGGCTGACGCTGGGCGGCAGTCTCTCGCTCCTCGATTCCAAGTTCCTCGACTTCCCGGGGGCGCAGTGCCCGAGCGATGCGACGGCTGGCGAGGTCAGCGGGGTGACGCCCACCGGGTCTCCGGCCTGCAACCTCAAGGGCCGACGCACGGCCTTCGCGCCCAAGGCGGCGTTCACGCTGACGGCGGACTACACCGTTCCGCTCACCGGTCCGTGGGAACTGGCTCTGAGCGGTGCTGCGCAGCATTCCAGCAAGTACTTCATGGAGAACACCGGCGAGCCGGAGAACATGCAGCAGGCTTACTGGAAACTGGACGCCCGCGTAGCCCTGCAGACCTCGCGCTGGAGCATCGCGCTGGTCGGCCGCAACCTGACCAATACGCTGACCTACTCGCACGCGACGTCGGTGCCGCTGGCAGGGCCGGGATACTTCTTCGGCTTTGTCGAGAAGCCCCGCACTCTGGCCGTGGAGGTTGGCGCCAAGTTCTGACGGCTGGCATCGTTGAACGATCACTGATGAACGGCCCGGTTCTGGTGGACCGGGCCGTTTGTTGTTCGGGATGCGCGAGTCGCTTGTTGGGAGGCTTCGTGATGCTGTCAGAGGGGCGGCGCAGGGGTGACCGTCGGCTAGCGAATTAGGATCACAACGTTTTCAGAAATTTTAGATGATTAACATTTGCATTGCTTTTTATATCATTGAAAAAACGTTGAAATCATAATTAGTAAACGATTACAGAAAATGGCTGTTTGCACGGCTCTGTTGCAAAAATCGTGAAGCTTGAGCATGCTTGGCGGAGATTGGACGGACGGAACGATGACGGATTTCAAGTGGCGCCATTTCCAGGGTGATGTGATCCTGTGGGCGGTGCGCTGGTATTGTCGCTATCCGATCAGCTATCGCGACCTTGAGGAAATGCTGGCGGAACGCGGCATTTCGGTCGACCATACGACGATCTATCGCTGGGTCCAGTGCTACGCCCCGGAGATGGAGAAGCGGCTGCGCTGGTTCTGGCGGCGTGGCTTTGATCCGAGCTGGCGCCTGGATGAAACCTACGTCAAGGTGCGGGGCAAGTGGACCTACCTGTACCGGGCAGTCGACAAGCGGGGCGACACGATCGATTTCTACCTGTCGCCGACCCGCAGCGCCAAGGCAGCGAAGCGGTTCCTGGGCAAGGCCCTGCGAGGCCTGAAGCACTGGGAAAAGCCTGCCACGCTCAATACCGACAAAGCGCCGAGCTATGGTGCAGCGATCACCGAATTGAAGCGCGAAGGAAAGCTGGACCGGGAGACGGCCCACCGGCAGGTGAAGTATCTCAATAACGTGATCGAGGCCGATCACGGAAAGCTCAAGATACTGATCAAGCCGGTGCGCGGTTTCAAATCGATCCCCACGGCCTATGCCACGATCAAGGGATTCGAAGTCATGCGAGCCCTGCGCAAAGGACAGGCTCGCCCCTGGTGCCTGCAGCCCGGCATCAGGGGCGAGGTGCGCCTTGTGGAGAGAGCTTTTGGCATTGGGCCCTCGGCGCTGACGGAGGCCATGGGCATGCTCAACCACCATTTCGCAGCAGCCGCCTGATCGGCGCAGAGCGACAGCCTACCTCTGACTGCCGCCAATCTTTGCAACAGAGCCCGCGTCATGGCCCGCCTCGCTGAACAGGGAGCCAGCCAATGACCCATGAGGATCAGCAGCGCGCCTATAACGCCGGGTGGAACTGTGGCCGCTGGCCCGATGATCCCCGCTATCAGGGCTGCGAACCGACCAACCCCGACCTTTGGGAGCCTTACGAGGACGGCAAGGCCGATGGCTACGTTGAACGACGCCGCAATGAAAGGGGGGTCTGATTATGGCGAAGGAAAAGCCCCTCAAGGGGCACAAGCTGGCAGGCTATAGCTTTGGTGTTTCGGTAAGCTGCGAGTGCGGTTGGCGCTCCGGGACGTGGTTCGGGAAGGGTGGTCGCGGTAGCGCGCTGGGTGAATGGTATTCCCATAAGGATCGCTGCGCGGCCGAAGCGAAGGCGCTGGGCGCATGACCAACCCGACCGCGCAAGCCTATGCTGAATTGCAACTGGCGTTCGACCATTACAACCGGGAGCTGTTCGCGGGCGAGCTGCCCTCCTGTCTGATTACGATGCAGAGGGAAAAGCGGAGCTACGGCTATTTCTCATCGGAACGGTTCGTGCATCATCACGACAAGAGCAAGACCGATGAAATCGCCATCAACCCGGCATATTTCGCCGTGGTCCCCCTGCTCGAAGTCCTCCAAACTGTAGTGCATGAAATGGTCCACGCATGGCAGTTCCATTTCGGCAACCCGTCGCGCTCCGGCTATCACAACCGGGAATGGGCCGACAAAATGGAAGCTATCGGCCTCATGCCGTCCAGCACGGGCCAGCCCGGAGGCGCTAGGACAGGGCAGAAAATGGCCGACTATGCCATTCCGGGCGGCCCCTTCATGCTCGCCACGGATGCCCTGTTGACGCAGAATTTCCGCATTTCGTGGCTCGATCGGTTCCCGGCGATCATGCCGACGCCGGCGATCGACGCCGGCGCCGGCGCCGGCGCTGCCGGCGGCCATCTGGCGGACGTGCTTCAGCCCGCCACGGGGAACCGATCGAACCGGATCAAATATCGCTGCCCTACATGCGGCGTGCAGGCATGGGGCAAGCCCGCGCTGCGGCTCCTGTGCGGTGGCGACGATTGCGCCAGCGCGCCCCTCGCCCCTGTCGAATAAAGGGGCTAGGATCGGCCCATGACGATGCGCAGCCTATTCGACGGGGCTTTGACGATGATCCTCTATGTCCTCGCTTTCGCAGCGGGGACAGTGTTCGTGCGGGCCAACTATGATCTGATTGAGGCGCACCCGCTTCTGGTGTTCTTTGTCGGCGCGATCTTCGCCTACCAGCTATTCAACCTGATCCCGCTTGCCGTTGCGACCATCAACGATCACATTCTAGGCCAGCCTGAACAGCGTCATAAGCGAGACTAGAGGCTATCCCTTCGGAATAGCGTTAATATCGAGCGCAAGCGGCTCGGTTTGTCGGGAGCTGCATGGTCCGGGGCCGGGGCCTCCGTCGCTGCGGGGTGCGCCTCATCCCATAGAGCTTTCCAACGCTCCGCCTCAATGCGGCGCGCCATTGCGCGGTTCTCAACCGCGTGCAGCCTTCGCGCTTCTCCGGGATCGCTATCCATGAATCTCGCGCTGCACGATTAATGGTAAGGTTCCGTTGCACACCATGATTAACAGCCTGCCGACGATAGATTGAGCATATCGCGCTGGCGCGGCTCCTTCGCCCTGCCAGCGCCGTGCCTGCCCGATACGGTTCTGCAACAACTCTGCTTTCGGGTCGCGCACAACCCCCGTTGTGTCCGAAAGTGCGAAAGCCCGGCCCTGTGTCGGGCTTTCTTATATTCGTGCTAGACCACGCCCCAACAAATAGTTCTGGTTCTCATAGACGCCTGCGTCTATGCCGGATCTGACAGAGGAAGCGGGATGGCATTGGAACCTATCAGGGTATTGGAGTTCGCGGACGCCGATCGCGCGGACGTGCAACGGCGCGTGGTCGATGCCGTGCAAGCTGCGCCCGAACGGTTCCTGACGGACTATGCGGCCCGACCCGGCACGTTCGGGGGGCGCTACGTCTGTGCGGACGCCATGAAAGAGCTGCTTCCCGAATATACCGCCTCAAGGGAGGCCCGCGGCCGATACAACGCGCCCGTCCACAATGCCGCGGCCGTTCTGGCGGCCGAACAATACCGCCGTGTAGTGGCCGATAGCTCCGATCCAGCCCGCAACCTGGTGCTGTTCGTAACCGGGATGCCGGGAGCCGGGAAAACCTCTGAAATCCAGTATGCGGCGCTGCATGAAGGAAACCGGCTCGGCCGTGACGTGCGCGCGATCTTTGAGGGCCAGCTTGTCGATCCGCAAGCAAGCATAGCCAAGGTCGAACAGGCATTGAGCGCCGGATGCAGGGTCGGGGTAATAGCGGTTCTGCCTCGGCCAGAGGAGGCGCTTGCGCACACATTCCAACGCTTTGAGGAGCTGGGCCGGGGTGCGAGCGCGGCCGTGATGGTGCGTATTCAGGAGGGCACGCCTGACGGCCTAGAGGCCCTTCTAGGTCGCTTTGGCGATCAGATTTCGGTTGCGGTCCATGACGTGCGCGATCGTGCGAATGTTCATCGCCTAGAAGGCATGGACGGTGTAAATATCTGGCGGAAGGAATTGGAAAATGGACCTGTCCAAGAAAGACTTGAAAGAGAGTTCGACCGGCTCAACCAGCTCGGCCGCGTCAGCGCCGATTGCGCCCTCCAATTCAAAGGACAGTCTCCCCACGGGCAACTTTACGCGGTTGGAAGCCCTGATGTTGGTGGGAGCCTCGCACATGGCGACGGACGAAAAGCTACGCCGGAAAGTGGCCGAACGTCTCTCCTGAACGCGGCGCGGGGAAGCTCGCTCGCCGGACTCTCCGACGCCCTCAAGACAGGCCAGAGCGAAGGCGACGGCAAAACCAAATCCAACGAAATCGGCCACGGCCTGCCTAAGCCGCCGTCGCCCCGGCGTTCCAGATGAACGCCCCCAGCCCGAACCTTCCGTTTGGTGTTAGCCGGGGAGCGTTGCGAGGGGCTGGCCCCTTGCTGTGGGGGTCGAGCGGGACGCTGGGCGGCCCGATCGCAGGGGGACGCTTCCCCGCCTGCTCCTTCTTTTCCAGTAGGTGCCATGACCGGCTATCTCGGCTCGAAACAGGTTTCGGGCGCATATCAGGCTGTGATTGCCAATATGCCGCCGCACGATACCTACATTGAGACGCATCTAGGCTCCGGCATCGTCCTCCGGCGCAAGCCTCCCGCTGCCCGCTCGATCGGCCTCGAAATTGATCCGGCTACCTTTGAGTGCTTCGGCTCGATCGCGGCAGAGGAATCGAGCGCGTTCGATGGCGCGGCCGTCGAAACCTACAACGTCGATTGCCTCGCCTTCCTGCGCGATTTCGACTTTTCGGCCGCTGGGCGCGTGCTGATCTATGCTGATCCGCCCTATGTCCTCGCCACGCGCTCCCATCCGGGCACGCGCTACCGCTATGACTATACGGAAGCGGACCATAGGGAACTGCTGGCCGTCCTCGATGCGCTGCCCGCCTCGGTGATGATTTCAGGCTATCCCTCGTCCCTGTATAGCGAGCTGCTGCCCGCGCCGCGCTGGCGCGTCCTGTCCTATCAGGCCATGACGCGAGGCGGGCCGCGCACCGAATGTCTATGGATGAACTATGCGCCCGATGCGGCGCATTGGGCCACCCATGCCGGGGTGGATTTCACCGATCGCCAGAGGATCAAGCGCAAGGCGGCACGTTGGAAACGCATGTTTAGCGAGCTGCCTGCGGGCGAGCGAATTGCGATCCTCGCCGCGCTGCTGGAAGTGGACTCATAGCAGGCCAGCACCGCACTCGTTGCCGTTGTGAAATGATTAACCAAAGCATCCTAGATCAGCCCTGCGACCCGAAGAACCTTTCTCGATCATTTAGGTTCTTTCACTGGACCCGGCTGCATTAGCTGTCGGGTCCATCTTTTTGCGCCCCCAGCTCGTCCACCAACATTTAACCAAGGCGGGCAAGGGTCCGATTACCGCTCCTGTGTCAAAAGAGGCGATGAACGGCGATAACAACAGGCCCTTTTCGCGCGGCGATTTGTCGGCGCTTCTGCTGCTGCTGTTCACGCTCGCCATGATGGCCTATAATTATTCGCATCCAGAGTGGGCGAGCCAAGGCGGCATATGGGCCTACATTGTTCCCCGCCACGGGACAGCATCATAGGCGTGCGCGCCTATCCGATGACTGAACGGACAAAGCGGACGATCGGCGGCCCAACGCCCGCGAGGAAGGCAAGCCCGGTAAGCGCCAGCAATCCCCAAAACTCGATGTGGATAAGCAAGTCGCTGCCGGTATCGTCGTTCGGATCGGGCCATTCCTTCATGGCACCGGATGATTACGGCTCCGGCTCGATGCTGCAACCTCCTAAGCCAGCAAGGAGGCTTCACCGGCCCGCATCATAGACGGGAACGTCTATGCCACCGGCGACATAGACGCGGGCGGCTATGCTGCAGCACATAGACAGCGGCGACTATGCTTCAGCGGCCAACATTTCCGAGACAGGGCACCCGATCGCGTCCGCGAGCTGCGCCATAACATCCAAGGTCGGATTGGCCTTCCCGTTCTCGATAAACGAAATGTAGGAAGCCGTGACGCCGGTTTGCTCATGCAGCATCGCTTGCGACATTTTGAGGGCCTGCCTCCGCGCCCTCAACCGCTTCCCGAATAATTTGCTCAACGGGTGCGCCATATCGTCCAAACGTAGGTATATTGCCATTCTGGAACCTGCTTCGGAGTCGGGTGATGATGGACTTGAACGACGAACAATATCACCGCCTCCAACATGCTATAGCCCTCACGCGCGAAAGCCTCGCTATCGCGGCGGAGCTGGGCGACGATCTATCAGCCTTCCAACTGAAACACGCGCTCCATTCGCTGCATTACATTAGCGAGCTAGAGGCCGAAGGCCATGACGATCGGGAGCCTGTCACCCTGACCGTGGATGAAGCGAAGGCCCCGCGAACTGCGAGAACAATGCGAGACACGGACTTGAGCGATGAACAATATCGCCGCCTCCTCCACGCTATAGACCTCGCACGGGAAAGCCTCGTTATCGCGGTGGAGATGGACGACGACATAACCGCCTTCCATCTCAAAACCGCGCTCCGTTCCCTCGACTATTCTAGGAAGTTGGTTTCCGCTTGATCTAGCGTCGAACGCTGCGGCGCTGGGCCGGTTGATCGTCTCCGATAACCGGCCCGGAACGCTTCCTTTCGCGTTCGTCGTCCAGCTTGATCCGGGGAGCCTCCCGCTCCTGCTGACGCGGGTTCTCGATCGCCGCCCTGATCTGGCGCACCGCGCCTTCACGGCCCAAGCGGCTGTTCTGCTGCAAGTCGTTGAAGTCGGTGAAGCGTGCCGGGTCGGCCTGCTGCTCGCCGGGGGCGAAGGTCGGGAAGACCGGAACGCCGTTCACGGCCTGCGCCGCTTGGGTCGCCTTCTCCTTGCCGGGATTGTAGCCGAATTTCTCCAAGACGCGCTGATCGTCCTCGCCCATGATGAAAATCGGCTTGTCGGGGTAACGCTCGCGCAACGCGGCTGCGACGGCGGGGAGGTTGCCGGAATCGAACGCCGCGACGGTCGCATGGTCCACCACGCTAGAGACGGTCGCCATCGTCGCGTAGCCTTCGCCAATCATAATGCGCGGGGCCTTGTCGAGCGCGGCTAGTGCGGCCTGCGGCGTCACGCCCCCGTTGACCACATGGAAACAGCTTTCCTTGTGGCTCTCCTTCGCAAAACGCTTCGTGCCGTCTTCCTGAATATATTGCGTCGTCCAGTGCTTGCCGCTGGTGTCGATCGCCGGAAGGTGGATTGTAGTATCGCTGGCGCTGGCGAGCGCGCCGATCGTCGGCGCAATACCCTTCCTCTCCATGTAGGGCGTTGCCTGCTCGATCTGACGGCATTGCGCGGCGCGCTGCTGCACGCGCTCGGCCGTCGCATCATATGTCGCCGCCCGCTCCCGCTCGCGCTCCTCTCGCTTGGTGGCGGCCTCGGCGTTCAACCGGGCCTTTTCCTCCTCGCTCAACGTGTAGCCGGTGCTTTTCCATCGCATATCCAGCCCCGAACGGTTGTTCTTGATGTAGCCCGCTGGGTGGCCATCGGTGAAGGCGACATAGAAACCCGCCACCTCGCCCTTTCCATCGCCCTGTGCCGGAACGCGGTGGGTCTTGCCGTCCATCATCGGGTGCCCTGCGGGAACCTCAAGGCCAAGAGATTTCATCGCGTCGGCAAATTCGACCTCCGGGCTTTTCGCCTCCTTCTGGCGCGGCTGATTGTCTATTTTCCAGCGCGCCAGCTTCTCCGGGTCCGCGCCCTCCGGCGCATACCAGCTCTTGCGAGCGGCATCCCATTTCGCGCCGTTGGCTTTGGCAAGGGTTCGTTCGCCATAAGGCACCGCCAGATATTCGCGTGCCTGTCGCGGGGTTTCCTGCATCGTTTGCCCTTCCTGCGGCTGCTCCGGGGCCGTGGGGCGCTGCGCGCGCTCGCCGGGGAGCGATTGGCCTAGATCTCCTGCGGGTGCCTCTACGGCGCTTGAAAGCCATTTCTGGAACGGCTCGACATTAGCGCCTGCCGGAACATACCACGACTTTTCGGCCTTATCCCATTTCGCGCCCAAGGCTTTCGCCTCGTCCTTTTCCCGATAGGGGACCGCAAGATATGTGCGGGTGGAAGGCTCTGGCGCGGCGTCCCGCTGGTCGGTCGCGGCGATGCCCAAGGGCGGCGAATTGACCGCATAGAGAGGGGCCAAGCCCTGCCGCTCGCGGCGCTCATCGGCATATTGCTCGGCCTTCAAATTGACAAGGCGGGCAACGTCCTCCGGGTTCTGGTCGCGGCCGTCAAAATCGGTGATCTGGTTCGGCCCAAGCGACAAGGCGATATAGCGGCGGCGTTCGCTATCTGCGGAATAGCCCGCCATAAGGTTTCGCTCGCCGTTCGGGGTTATCATCGTGCCGATCGGCCCGACGCCCTCAAATTGCCGTCGAACGGTGTGCATCGGCCCGCCACTATCAACCGGCTCCCAACCGTGCTTGTCGATCAGCGCGCGCAAAGTGCGGTCGGAATAGTGCTGCTGCGGCTCCGGTATAGGATCGCCTATGGCGGCAACGGCCCCGGCTGCGGCGGCCCATCTGTCGCCGCTATGGTCTGTCAGCCGCTCGACCGTAAACCCGGAGGCATTGAGCGCCGCCGCAAGCCCCGGTCTGGCGAAGGCGGCCTTTATACGCTCGTCCAGCTCCATATTGAGGTCGTCGGATATTACTAGGTCCGCTTCCTCGTTCCCCTCGAAATGGGGGCCGTTCTGCCACTCCTCATAGGCTTGAACAGTCTTGGCCATGTCCGCGACCGCAAGCCGATCGCCCTCATCAAGATCATTCTGGCGATACTCCTGCGCCTGCTGGAAGTCTGGCGGTAGAGTAACGCGGAACCTGTCAAAATCCTCGCGCGTGGCAGGCCGGATTTGATCTAGCGGACTGGCATAGAATGGCCCGTTAATCGGGTTGCGCCCGTCTATATTGCTGGCAAGAACGCCCAACATCGCCATGCCCGGCTGCTGATAGCAAAGCGTATTTTCGTTGCTGACGAAATATTGCGTATGGTCGTGTGCCTGCTCGACCTGCTGAACCTGTTTTTGTTCCAGCGCCAGAACATAGGTGTGAATCTTCTCGGCGTCCGATGCGGCACGGACAATCTCAAGCGGGTCTTCCTCAAGGACTTTGATCCATGATCCGACATAGGCCGCGTGCTGCTCCGGGTCGTGGCCGATCTGCAATTCCTGCCCGGTTATGAGGCTCGCAATCTCGGCCCGCAATTCTTCGCGGGCATAGCCTTCCGAACCGAACGGGTGCGCCAAATCCCGGTCAAGGCGGTTGGGGTGGCCAGTCCAGTGCCCCAGCTCGTGCAGCGCCGTGGCGTAGAACCGATCCGCGCTCGGAAACTGGCTCCGCAACGGCAAGGTGATGCTGTCGGTCGAAGGCCGATAATAGGCGCGGTCGCCCGCTTCCTCGGTGATTTTCGCGCCCGACGCCCGCAAGATGGCCTCGGCCCGCTCCACCGGATTCCATTCGTGCGTAGTGGTGACGATCGGGGCAAGCCCGTCGATCTGCTCGGCGTTGAACACCACGGCATAAAACGCACGGGGCCGCTCAAGCTCGACCTTCTCTTTCCTCTGGCGACCCTCGGCATCCAGAACGGGCTTACCGCTCTCGTCCCGAACTACCCGCTCCTCCTCGAACTGCCAGTATTGGACAAGGGAGCCTTTCTCGCCCTTCCGCACCTGTGCGCCTTGGGCTGCGGCCTGCTTGTATGTCAGCCAGCGATTATCAGCCCGGCCCTCGGACATGAGATTGAGGACATTGACGCCGCGATAGCGTTTCCCCGTGGTGGGGTTGAACGGCAACCCGCTGCTGCCCGTCGCCTCCCAAGGCTTTTGCCAAGGGGCGGTGCCCTGCTTCAACTGCTCTATCAGCTTGTCGGCAACGCGCTGGTGAAAAGGTATCTTGCCCTCGGCCATATCCTCGCCTCCTCCCGATTAGTCGGCGTTGCGCGCTGCCGCGATCAATTCGCCGCGTCCCGTGGCGATCGGCTCCGCGTCACCATCAAGCCCTTCCTCGGCCTCGCGCGCGTCGGCCTCGCTCATGGCATCCTCAACAAAGGCCCCCGCCCGCTCCGCCTCCTCCGGGTCGAACTCCACAACCGCGCCGGGAGTCTCGGCGTCGGCAAGTTTGCGCGTCACCAGCTCGTCAAGGGTGGGCACGTCCTGCGCATTGGGTTGATCCGTCATGCTCGTTCTCCTTTGCTGAAATCGGGCTGTCCCTTGTTGTCGAAATAGGTCTGTTTGCAGCCGGGATAGGCGCTGCAACTCCACCAGAAGGCCCCCTTCTTTTTCGCGGAAGGACGCCGCACTAGGCCAGCGCCGCACGCTTGGCATTTGTGCTGCTGCGACGGCACGGGCGCGGGAGCCTTCACCAGCTCCGGCTTGCCCGCCTTGTCATTGGCGGTGAATTTACAGCCGTCGGCATAGCCGGTGCAGGACCAAAAATAGCCCTTGCTCCCTTTGATCCGGCGCAGCGGCTTGGAACATGACGGGCAAGGCGGCGCGTCGATCGCTATGGCAAGGCCCTGCTCTTTCACCCGCGCGACCTCGCGGCCGACATAATCGGCCAGTCCGCGAACGAATGTCATGGCATCGCTCTTGCCCTCGGCAATCGCGCGCTGCTGTTCGTGCCAAATGGCGGTCATGTCGGGAAATTTCGCCTGATCCGGCAAGGCGTCATAGAAGCCGCGCGCCTGCGGGGAGCTGATGATATTCTTGCCCTTCTCGATCAAAAAGCCGCGATCGAAAAGCGTGGCTATGATGCTGTCGCGGGTCGCCGGGGTTCCAATTCCGCCATGCTCGCCCGCCTTCCCCTTGTCCTTCTCGATCAGGAGTTTCCTAAGCCGCTCGTCCCGAACATATTTGGCCACCCGCGTTAGGTCGGTCAAAAGCGTGGCCATCGTATAGAGCGGCTTGGGCTTGGTTTCCTGCTGGTCGGCGCTGGCGGAAAGGCATTGCCCGGCCATGCCCGACGCGATCGAACGCAAATCGGCCGCAAGGGTGTCCTCGTCCTCGGCAATGTCCTCATTGCCTACATCGTTCTTATAGAGAACCGTCCAACCCGGCTTGGTCACAACCTTGCCCCGCGCGGCAAAGGCGTGACCCGCAACCTCTATCTCGATTTCGGTCTGGTCATATTGGTTCGCGGGCCAGAACTGCGCGACATAGGCGCGCGCGATCAGCATATAGGTTCGCTGCTCCGGCTCTGTCAGCGCGGCAAAATCGGCCGTGGCTTCGGTCGGAATGATGGCGTGATGCGCGGAAACCTTCTGCGAGTTGAAGGCACGGCTTTTTATCGCCGGGTCCGCGCGCTGCGCGATCGCCGCCAGCATCGGGACCGTCGCGGCGACGGCCGCCAGCACGCCGGGGGCGTCCGCGTGCTGCTCATCACTCAAATATTCGCTGTCGCTGCGGTTGTAGGTGATAAGGCGATGCTTCTCCCGCAACGCCTGCGTAATGTCCTTCACCTGATTGGGCTTATAGCCGAATTTCCGTGCGGCATCGGTTTGCAGCTTCAAGAGGTTGTAGGGCAGCGGCGGCGCTGCCTCTTTCGCCGTGGTCTTGGCGCTGGCGATGCGAGCCGGTTGCCCCTGCACCGCCCCGGCTACCGCCGTCGCAAAATTGCGGTCGATCAAGCGGCGCTGCTCATCAACCGGGTCGCCCTCTCCGATCTGGTAGCGCGCGGGAAAGGTCAGCCCGGCGAAACTGAACTGGCCCGAAACCGTGTAATAATAGCTCTTGGTGTGCGCCTCAAAATCGCGGTCACGGCGGACGACAAGGCCCAAGATAGGGGTCTGCACGCGGCCGACGCTAAGAACGCCCTGAAACCCCCGCGCCTGCGCCGCGAGGGTATAGGCGCGGGTCATGTTCACGCCATAGAGCAAGTCGCCCACGCTGCGCGCCTCGGCCGATGCGGACAACCCGGCAAATTCACGGTTATCCCGCATGGACGCCAAGGCCCGCTGCACAACCTTTAGATTGTTGTCATTGATTAGCAGGCGTTGGACCGGCAACCGGCTCCCGGCCCATTGCAGAATCTCGTCAACAATAAGCTGGCCCTCATCGTCGGGGTCGCCCGCGTGAATGACGCTCCGCGCCGATTTGAGGAGTTTGCCGATCGTGCGGAGCTGGGCGCTCGTCTTGGCGACGGGCCGCTTTTCCCACGGGATGAAGCTGATCGGCAGCGCGGCCATGTTCCACGGGTCTTGCGGGTCCACCAGCTCAAGCATGTGGCCGATCGCCCATGTCACATAATGACGGCCGCAATCTATGAAGCCGTCTTGTCGCGCCCCTCCCCCAAGGCCCTCGGCAATGGCCCGCGCGAGTTCGGGCTTTTCAGCAATGACAATGATCTCCCCGCTCATGCCGTCACCACGTCACTACGGGTTTGATAGGGGCGGTCACTTGCCGCGCGCTGATCGGCCCGAAATAGCGGCCGTCGAAAGAGGCCGCGCCATCGCCAAGGACAAGGATTTCCCCGTCGCCTAGCGTCCAATCGGCATTGAGCCGGGGCAAGGCCCGCCCTGCCCCATCGGCAAGCTGCGGAGCGCTGTCGGGGACAAGGCGGCCGTTGATCCGCACGCCCTGCCCGCCAATCTGAACGCGGTCGCCTTTAGCGGCTAAAATCCGCTTCATCATTTCATAGCTTCCGCTGGGGCAGTCGCCGGGTTCGATGTAGCGCCTACGCAACGCCTCCAAAAAGGGCGGCGCTGCGGGCGGACAGAACGCCACAAGATCGCCCTTTTGCGCGGTCCCGCCCGTCGCCCGATAGACGCCTAGCGGGATGCTCGGCGTAGCGTTGAAGCGAAGGCCCGCCGCCTTCGCGCCAAGCATGGCGATCATGGCCCCCGCCACGCCACAAACCGCATAGCGGCTGACCTTGGCGAAGCTCGGCCGCTTCATAGTTTGATCCTCCGGCCCCCTTCGGGCGGCTTCGGCGCTTGATTGCCCCTGATCGTGTCGCTCCGATCCGGCGCGGGAATCTTGGCGCGGGCACTAAAGGTCGGGTCTTGGAAATAGAGGGGCTGACGGCCGTAGATCATGGGATAGCCTGCGACATAAATCAGCATGTCGCCCGCTTCCGAAATATCTCCGTCCGGGGTCTTCTTCGGCCCCGGCATCCTCATGCACTCATCCGGCGTCAAAAGCGGGCGCTGGGTTTCCTGCACGGTCTTGGACACGGTGCCACCAAAGAACCCCCCGCCCCCGCGTCCCGTGCTTTTAGTGATTTGCTCTTTAAGAACGGTGGTCTGCCCGGTGAGTTTGGAAAGATGCTCGGCCGTCTCAACGCGGTTGGGCGGATAGGCGTTCTGGATATGAGCATTGGAGGTTATCAGCTCATCCGGCCCATAGCCGGTTTCCCGGCTCCTAAGCTGGTTGGTGTCCTGACAAATGAGATAGAATTTCAGGCCGTAGCCTGCGGCGAACGCCAAGGACTCCTGAATGATTCCAAGTTTCCCAAGGCTGGGAAACTCATCAATCATAAATAGCGCGCGGTGCTTGTAGCTCTGAACTACGCGGCCCTCCTCGAACTCCTGCTTGGGCGCGAGGATACGCACCATCATGTTGAGCATGACGCGGACAAGCGGGCGCAGCCGGTCCTTATCCGTGGGCTGGGTGATGATGTAGAGGCTAACCGGCCTCTCGCTGTTCATCAGGTCACGAATGAGAAAATCGGAAGTGGCGGTATTCGCGGCCACAACCGGGTCTTGATATAATTCTAGATAGCTCTGCGCGGTCGATAGAACCGATCCGCCCTCATCATCGGGGCGATTGAGCTGGGCGCGTGCGGCTTTGCCGACAACGGGATGATTTTTGCCGCCCGGCAAATGGCCGAACGTAAGCATTTCCTCCCAAACTTCCTGCGCGGGCCGAACCGGATCGGCCAATACGGCATCCACTTCGGCCAAGGTCGCCGCGTTGCCGCCATGCTTGGCTTTGTAGATGACATGCAGGATCACGCCTACCAGAAGCGCCCGCGAGGTCTTTTGCCAATGGCTTTCGACCCCCTTCCCGTCCGGGTCCACTATCAGCGTAGCGAGATTCTGAACGTCTGCGACTTCGTTGTCAGTCCCTACCCTGATTTCGTCCAGCGGGTTCCAGTGGGCGGAGCCGCGCGAGCTGGCCGGTTCAAACCGCATGACGATCTGGTTGGCGTGCTGCTTCCTCCAACCGGCGGTCAACGCCCATAGCTCGCCCTTCAAATCGGTGATGACGGCGCTATGCGGCCACGAAAGCAGCGTCGGGATGACAAGGCCCACGCCCTTCCCCGATCGGGTCGGGGCATAGGTTAGGCAATGCTCCGGGCCGGAATGGCGTAGATAGACCGTCTTCCCGTTCTTCTCCTGATATGCGCCAATATAGACCCCATCATTTTCAACGAGGCTGGCCGCGCGAATGTCCTCCATGTCGGCCCAGCGGGCCGATCCATGCAGATAGGCATTGCCCTTCCCGGCGTTCGATTTCGCCAGTTTGACAGCAGCGGTTATCAGGACGCCCACGCCGAAAACCACGGTGCCCACGCCCACGGCTTGCCCGAAGGCGGGTTTCAGCGCCGGAACCTCGCTCCATTTGCTGAACCATTGCAGGAAACGCCACGGGGCATAGATATGGCCCGCGTTCGGCCCCAAGGTAGCCTGATAGGCCATCTGGTGCGCGAACATCTGCGTTGCGCTCCATAAGCCTCCAAGGGCGGAACCGGCCACAAGGGCCGCCAGCAACGGGCGATTATCGCCCTTGCTTCCGCGCTCCCGCACTTGCGGCCCGATGGCTGTATTGCGCTTCTTTGCCATGCTTTGCCCTTCTCGCGGCCGTTACCGGCTGCGCCCCTTGCTTTTGACGGTGCCGTTGCTGGCAATCTCGATCGGCTCGCCAATCGCCAGCTTGCCCGCGCGGGCGGCGCTGCGCGCGTCCACGGGCAGCACAAGCATGTCAGCGCCATCTCTTAGGAGTATCAATTTCTGCCCTTCGATTTGTCGCGTCCCGGCGTAAATCAGCGGCCCATGATCGCCAGTGAACAGCCGATGCGCCGGTATATCCATTCCAATGTGACGCTTCGCATTACGTTCCGCAATGTATTTATCCGCTGCTCTGGCCTGATCGTCGCTCATTCGCGGCCGATCGTCGTCCCGTCGCACAAGACGATCTGGCCGGGCTTTTTGGTCGTCCACGTCTGAATGAACATGACGCGGCAATAGCAAGCTACCTCGCTCGGCGTGCTGAACCAGACCGAGTTTGGACAGGTCGCGCAAACTACCTCGGCTTTCGGGCGGCGGCTCTCGTCCAACGCGGCCAATGTTGGGCTTAACGGCGCGCTCGCTGGGGGCCTCGGCTCCTCCGGCGCTAGAATGTCCATTTCTGGCGGGCTGTGCGTGACCAATTCCAACGGCGGCGATGCTGGCTCCTCCGGCTGCAAGGCCGGTTCCGGCGTTGGTTCCTCCGGCGCTGACGGCTCCGGGTCGGAATGTCCCGTTTCGACCTGGTGCTGTGGCGCTGGCGTCTCGTCCAGCGCCATTGACGGCGTTTCGCCCAACAACGCCAGCGCCGCCTCTATCTCCTCGTCCAATGATTTGTCTGTCACGCGCACGCTCCTCTTGCCTGATATTTTGACGGCGGGCCTCTAGATCGGGGTCCGCGAAAGTGATGGGCATGGCCGAACGGGCGGCGGCTTCCACCACAAGGGCCTTGAATTGATCGCTGCCGCTGATCGCCAGCCTGTCGCCATAGCGTTCGTGCGCAAGCCGCAAGGCGGCAACAACGCCCTCGATCTGCGCCCCGCGCGATACATGCAGGCGCTGGCCATCATCGCGCACCGCTGCATTGGCGGTGCGGTAGATGATCGTCCCGCGCTTAGTGATGTGGTCTTGCCTGATCGCTGCGGGATGCGCTGCGGTCGGCATGGCGGCTATATGCAGCGCGTCATTGGGGGCTGTGCGCCGCCCCTCCCGCGCGCGCAGGGCCTCAAGGGCGGTCTGGTCGCCTGCCTTGGCCTGCTCCTGTAGCCAGTCATTCCACCCGCGCCGGGAATTGCGCGACGCAATGCGCTCCCGTTCCCGCCCGTGGGCGGCGACAATCTTGGCAATGGCGGCCTTGGTGGAGCGGGCCGCCAATGCGTAATTGAGGCGCTTAACAACCGGGCCGCCACCTAGCAGCTTTATCGCCGCCCGCTTCGTCCTCCCGATGCGCTTCACCTGTTCAATGGCCGCGCGGCGCTTGGCTGCGGCCTCGGCCAGCTCGACCTTTCGGCGCGTGGCGCGTGTGCCCTGCTGCTCGCGGTAGGCGGAGAATAGGGCGCTGGTGTCGATACGGGAGGGCACGGGGCGCTTTTCATAGGTCTGACGGGCCTTCGGTGCCCCCTCCCCTCCCTGTGCGCTCTGGAAGGCTCCCAAGCGTTTCTCTAGCGCCCCTTTTGACAGTTCGCGCGCGATGGAGCTGGCCTTTACGGTCGTTCCGTCCATCGCCGCAAATATCAGGCCGTTGCCGCGCGCCTGCACCGACAAGCCGAAATTGGCCGCGATCTGGTGCAACTCGGCCCAACTCGCGGCGGCCTTCAATGGCTCGGCGCAATTCCGCTGCGCCCAACCTATCAGGCTTTCCGTGCCCGCGATCTGCTCCATGTCGCGCGCGCGTGCTTCTCCCGCGCGCTGCCGGGCCGCATGATTATCCGGCTCTAACCCGTGCTTGACCTCTAGCCGCTCACAAACAGCGGCAAGGGTTTGATAATCCCGCAACGGCGCGTGGATCGTGTGCCGGACAGGGTGAATCTTGTTGATCGCTAGATGAATATGCGTGTTGTCGGTGTCGTGGTGGACGGCGCTAACCCGTTGATGCTCGGCAAAGCCCAACGCGGCGCATACCGCCTCCTCTATGTCACGCATAACCTCGGCGCTGGGATTCTCGCCGGGCCGGAAGGAAATAATCAAGTGGTAGGTCTTATCCGACGCCGCCCGCTGGTTGGCGGATTGGACAAGCATAACGTCCTGCGCAGCATCTTCTGGCGTATGGCCGTTGCAGTTGGTGACAGTCACCAGACCCACGCGCTCGTCACGTCCCTGCGCGCTGGTGATGTATCGCACCAACCCGCCAAAATCGCTCTTGGAAGTCGCCTTCATGGGGACGTGTTTTGCGATCATCGGCGCGGCCCCTTTTTTAGCCGCTAAAATCTTGCCGGGAGCGCAAGACCTTCCGAATGATGCCGGATAACTCCTCCTGATTGGCCTCGATTTTGGCCAGCACGCCCCGGATGATAACCGGCATCCGCTCCGGGGCCATCTCCTCCAACTTGGCGTCGTCGGTAAGCCATAGCTTCAACAGGCCGCCAAGGCGGCCAAGGTCGCCATTCACGCGCACCAACTCGCGCCCCTGTTCTATGTCGATCAGAGGGCGCGGCTCATGCCCTAATCCAAGGACGCGGAGATAGGTGGATGCGCTCAAGCCGGTTGCCTGCGCGGCGGCTTCGATCTCCGCTTTCTCCTCCGCGCTGCACCATATCTTGACGTGGTGCCGCTCGCGTTTGGCCTTGGGCTTGTCGTTCAACTCTCTCCCTTTCGACGCGGTAGCGGCGGGCCTCGCAGAGCAGGATTCCCGTTGAGCGCCCCCGGTGCGAATAAGGGGAGTAATGGGGGTGTCCGCGCTTGCGTGGATGCCTCCATTACCTATCCTGCCCCGTCTTCGACGTTTAGACGCCAAATAGAAACTGTTGCTGGAACGATCATATATCGTTCACCCCCGAAAATATCTAGCGCCACACGGCCTAATCTGGCAGAAAAATACGATATAGCGGGAGTTCATCGGTTCGTGGCCGGTTTATGAACGCTTTATAGCCGATTATGCGCCGAAAAATATCGTAGGTGGAAATGACAGACAGCGGGAAATCCTTCACGGAGCGATTGCGCGAACGGGCGGCCTCACGGGAGCCGGGGGGCAAAAACCGGAACCTCGCGCAATTCCTCGCCGCTCGATCGGACATAGATGCAGCCCTTGCGGAAGGATGGCCGGTGCGCGGCATATGGGAGCTGCTGACGGAGGAAGGCCGCATTAGCTTCGGCTATGCGTGGTTCGCCAAATACGTTCGCCGGTATCGCGCGCCAGCTACCGGGGAACCGCCCAAGGCACCTCCAGCGCCCCCCTCCCCTTCCCGATCAGCAACGGCCTCGGCCGAAGCTGATCCGCCGCCCCGGCCCAAACCGGCGCGCTTCAATCACCCGGCCACTCCGAACAAAGAGGATTTGGTATGAGCAACGTCCACATAGTTTTGCAGGGCAAGGGAGGTGTGGGCAAGTCGCTCGCCGCCTCGATGCTGGCCCAATATCTGACCAAGCGAGGCGAAAGCCCGCTCTGCATTGATACCGATCCGATCAACGCCACCCTTGCCGGGTTTCAGTCCCTCAACGTGTCCAAGGTCGAGCTGCTGGAAAACGGCGACATAAACCCGCGCAAATTCGACGCCATGATGGAAATGATCGCCGGTTCCAAGGAATCGGTGGTCATTGACAGCGGCGCGAGCAGCTACAGCGCCCTATCCTCCTATATGTTCGACAACGGTGCGCCTGACGTGATTGCCGATCTGGGCCATAAGCTCGTCCTGCATACCATTATCGTAGGCGGGCAATCGCTGATCGACACGCTTCAAGGCTTCGCCTCGGTAGCCGAAGCCTTCCCCGATCCGGCTGCAATCGTCGTGTGGCTCAACCCCTATCATGGGCCTGTCGAGGCAGAGGGTAAGAGTTTTGAACAGCTCAAAGCCTACCGGGAGCTAAAGGATCGGGTCGCCGCGATCGTCACCCTCCCCGATCTGAGAAAGGAAACCTTCGGGGCGGACGTTCGGGACATGCTGGCCGCACGCAAGACTTTTGAGGAAACGCTTGCCGATGGCGACATAGCCCTGATGCAGCGTCACCGCCTCGGCCGCGTTCGTGATGCGGTCTTTGCTGAACTCGACAAGGCTAAGGTCGTGTAATGGCCGATCACGAAAAAATCGCGGCGCTGATCGCGGAAATCTCGCGCCAGCACGGGGTCACGCTGTCCGCCGATGATCCCTTGATGATCCTGCAAACCATCAACGCGATGTTGCTGGGCGAAAGCGCCGATGCGCAGGAGGAGCAACTAAAGGCGTTCAAAAGCGAGCTGGAAGACATGAGCAATCGTTGGTCGATTGCTATCACCGACAAGGCGGAATCGGTGCTGAACGCGGCGCTGGACGCCTCGGAAGCCGCCATGAACGAGCGTATGGGGGCCGCAGCGAAGGCGATCATCAAGGAAGTGGGGGAGCATATCGGGACGGGGCTGCAAAAGCCCCTAAACGATGGCCGGGCCGTCGCTAACCGCAATCTCCTAGCGTCGGGCCTGACGCTGATCGCGGCGCTGGTAGTGTTGGCCGCCGCCCTGTTCCATCATTGACGCCAGCGAAGGCCCCTCCCCCATGTCGCACTATCCCCCATCTCTCGCCAATCCGCGCGCGAGCGTGCGGCCTGCCGGTTTCCGATCGTCCGCGCCGCGCTCGATCGTCTTTTCCCTGATCTGTTCTTTCTCCCGCTCCGCGCGCATGTGCAGCTCATGCAACCGACGTGCCTGCATCAGCTCCTCGAAATCATCGACAAGTTTCGGCTCTCGATATTCGAGCTTGGCCGCTGCGATCGTCTCCACGCGCGGGCCGTGAACGGCCATGCCGTCGCGGATTTCGCGCACGGCTTCCAGCCTTACCGCGATCCGCTGCACGGCCGCTTGCGCGTTGGCAATCCGGGCCTGCCATGCTTGGCGCTTGCCGGGCAGGGACAGGAAGCCGGGGGGCTGCTGCTGGATTTGCTGCAAACGGGCGGTTTGCTGCTCCATCATGCTTTCTAGGCGGTCCTCGATCTGGTTCGCCTGTTCAACCTTCTCCTCAATGACCGTCTGTAGCTGGGCGTTATAGGTTTCCTCGGTTGGCGCGGTGGCGATAGCTGCCGTTTCCTGACTATCCAGCGTGCGCGCCTCGTCTAACAGCCGGTCGGCGTCGGCCTGTGGGTCGCCCGTTCCCTCGTCCAGTGAAAACTTGTCCGGGTCTGCAATCGGCGTGTCCTGCATGGCCGTTCCTTTAGCGGCTAAAATTTCTAGCTTGCACTATATCCGATTTTCTTACCTCTCGCGCCATAAAAAAGGCCCCGCACAAGCGGGGCCTGTAAGGCTGGGCAGGGGAGGGGACTATCCTTCAAGAAGCGCAAGAAGCTGCACTTTTCCAAGATCGGCCTCGGTTTCCTCGCCGCTGTCTTCATACTTGATCCACGCCACGCCATCGCGCGAGGGCCGCTTATTCAGGATCAGACGGGCAGGGCGCTTGTTATGAGAAACCTGCACAATGGCCTTTTTCAGCTTTAGCGGGTCTTCCTCCTTCGGTTCCTTCTCCTCTCCGGCCCCGGCGTCGTCACTAGCGCCGCCGTTGCCCTCGTCGTCGCCCGATTCCTCCTCGGCCTCGCCGCTCAAGCCGGACTCAAGGAACTCCTTCAAGAGCCGCACCGATCCGCGCGTAATCTCCTGATCGGCATCGGCCAGCCAGCGCGCAACGCCCTCGCTATGCTTCTTGTGGAGGCCCACAAGGTCATAGATCAACGTCACGTCCTTGCAACGCCCGCTCTGGAACGCCTTGGCGATCGGCTCCGGCAAATCGAGCAATGCCGCGTGCTGGGTGACAAAGGCCGGGGATTTCCCGATGGCCTTGGCAATCTCGCCCTTCTTTTTCCCGTTGGCCAGCTCGCGGCCGATGTAGTCGGCAATCTCGCGGGCCGTGAGAGCGTCCCGCTGCAAATTCTCAATGACCTGATCGGCCTCGGTATAATCGGGGTCGATGAAGCCCGGAATTGTCACTTTCTCGGCCAACAGGGACGCGCGATAGCGGCGCGCGCCGTGGTTGATGAGATAGCGCCCCTCCACCTTGGGATTGGGCCGAACGGAAATAGGCGTCTTCACGCCGCGCTCCCTGATCGTCTCGGCCATTTCCGCCAGCGAATTTTCGTCAAACTGCTTGCGGGGCTGGTTCGGGTCTTCGTCAATCAGCGCCAGCTCCAATTCGAGCGGAGCGCCAGAACCGCCCTCCGGGGCCGCAGGAGAGGCTAGGAGGCTCGAAAGGTCGCCCAACCCCTCCAACCCTAGCCCCGCGTTCTGCGCGGGCTTCTGCGCGGCTTTGGTGGACGATTTGCCCGGCTTCTTGTCCTCGGTGTTGTCGGCCATCGTCAAATCTCCATCTTTTCTTGAATGTGGCGGGCCATCGCTCGCATTTCCTGCGCCGCTTTCCGCGCCGAAGTCCGTTTGATCGACCAAACCGGCAAGCCCGACGCCAGCGCGTCCGCAACGCTGCTCCGGTTTCCGATCGGCGTCGGAATGACCAACTGGGGATAAGCACGGGTCAGCTCGTCAAGGTGCTGCCCGTGCCGGGGATTCCGGCCATCAACCTTGCTCGGTATCATGCCAAGGAATTGCAGCGCCGGGTTCGCGCGCCGGATATTGGCGATCGTCGTCACCATCTTCTCAATGCCCTGCAAACTGTAGGCTTCAAGCTCGATGGGCGAGGCCGCAAAGTCGGCCGATAGCAACGCCGCTGCCATTCGGACCCCAAGGGACGGGGGGGTATCTATCAGGCACACGTCAAAGCCTTCCGCCTCGATCACGGCCAGACTGCGCTTGAACGCGCCAGCAGCCGCACCGAGATCTAGTTTCTCAAGATCGGCCAACCGCGCGTCGGCGGAAAAGACAGCAATCCCCTCGGCGTTAGCCAGGTCGAATTGTGACACGGCATCGAAAAGGCCGCTCGCCAAGGCTCCGCTATCATATTCGCCAAGGGTGAAGCTGGCATTTCCTTGGGTGTCCAAGTCAATAACTGCGACCTTCAACCCCTGTTCTTTGAAGTAATAGGCAAGATGAACGGTCGTTGAAGTTTTACCAACGCCGCCTTTCTGGTTCGCTATGACAAGTGTTTTCATCGTTTGGCGTCCAATCTTTCCACCGCCTCGCGCTGCCATTGCCGCACAAGGAAGGCTTTATGTTTCGGTAAAATCGCCGTCACACGCTCGAAACCTTCGGGAACCTCGCTATGCGCGTTCCAAATCCGGTTGACCGCCAGACAAACGGCATTGCGGGACACGCCTTCGCGCTTCGCCACGGCCGATTGGGCCTCGCCGTCCACCAGAACGGCGCGCGCCATGTCGAGCGGACGCGCCGCGATATTGAGCCGTCCAGCAGCTTGCTCAAAGGCCGACGCGCTCAAGCGTTTATCCATTGCGCCTGCCGCGATTCTTCTCGCGGTATAGCTTCGGCTCATAGACGCCAAGGAAGATGTAGAGGGCGATATAGACCGCATAATAGGCGAGGAACTGCCAACCGGCATGAACATCCGGCGTGTTCCAATACCAGAGCATCCGGCAGAACTGCCAGAAGACGACAAGCGGGATGATGAAACGCGCGACGGTCCAGATCAGGACTCCGAACGTCCAGACGGCCGCAATGACGTAATCCACGCGGTTGCCCTCCCATGCGGGTGGAGGATTGGGAAGCCGCATGACCGCAAAACGTGCGGGCAGCGGGGGAATTTTCGCCTTCATCGGAATACTCCGGTTTCGACCTTGGCGGGCTGCCCGGTCACAACCGATATAATGACAGCATCCCGAACCGTGTCAAGCCCCCGTAAAGTCTGAACGGCAATAATTTTAGCCGCTAAAATCGTCGTTCTGGTGTTCCCAAATATTTCCCAAGCCCGCAGCCGCGCACAACAGCGCCCATGCCGAATAGGGAATCTGATCGTCGCCGCCCGTCCAGCGCCGAATAACGCGGGTATTGCTCAAGCCTAGAAACTTGGACGCGCTGCCCCCTGTCATGTCCGCTGCTTTGAGGACCGCCCTTACCTCATCCGGCGTCGGCTGCTGCCACCCCTGATCGGCGGGCAATAGGCAATCTGGCCGAACATCAATCATGCGCGCGTCTGTTCCTTCGCTGGCGTTGCTCCTCATGGCGGCCGAATGAGGAATATGCCCGATAGGCAGGGAAGGGAAGGGGGGCACGCTGCCCCCCTGTGGCGCTAGTCGAGCGCGGCACCGATCGGCCCCGCTTCCGAATGTTGGGCGGCATAGGCAGATGCCCACGCATAGAGCTGGGCAAATTGATCCTCGCCGTATTTTTCGTGCATATGCCCCAGCATGAACAGGGTGGCTATAAGGCCCGCCGCGTCGGCCGAAACGTCGCCAGAGAAGCCGTTGCCGTCCCATTCCAGACGATATTGGGGCTGATCGCCGGGGGCCATGTAGAACCCGCCGTTCGATAGGGTGTAGAAATGCCAATATGCGCCCGTGTAGTCGGCGGATAGCTTGGACATATAGCCATAGGTGACGGCCTCGACCTCGATCATGCGCGCCAGCCCGAACAGCCGGGGCAGGCACATAATCCGGTCTTCTTCGCCAACCAGCACGGCGGCAATTCTCTCTCTGTTGCTCATCGGACTTCTCCGGTTTCGACCTTGGCACCATAGCCCGGCCATATCCGATATATTGGAAGTTTCCCGGTTGCTGTCAAGTTACGCTCGCCCGCCATGAAAATCTTTTAGCCGCTAAAATGGCCTCCATCGCAAGGCATATTTGGTCGCTGCCCCGCAGTTTTACAGAGTGCCGCTATCCGCGCCCCGAATGGACACGCATGTCAGCTCCCCAAATCGGAGCCTTACCCCCTTTTTGGTGTTCAAACAGTCTCAATTAAGCGTTGCGCGACTAGCGCAACTCCGCATCACCTTAGATAAATAAACTCAAGGGGAGGTTCAGAACCATTATGAGACTCACGGCTAGGCAACAACGCCATCACGGGCGCAAATGCCGTTCCATAGGCTGATTAGGGCCTCCGCTGTGGCCTTGCATGTCGTCGTCTCCCGTATGTAATCGGCCTTGCTCAACCGGGAGAGCATCCAAGCCTCATCTTCAAGCCGGTCCTGTAGGCGCTGGGCCTCGTCGTCGGGCACCGGGGCAGGGCGCTTGCGCCGGTCGAGCAATTCGAGAAGCATCCTCGGCAATTCCACCCGATAGGCATTGGAGGTCTGCTCTGATCGCGCCCCGTCCTCTGTGACGGTGTGGACGTAGCGCCGCAGGCGCGCCAGCAAGCCGATGCTGGTAAGGGCGTTCAAGGCCCTTGCGACGGTGGCCCTAGAGACGGTCGCCCATTCGGCTATCATTTCATAGCTGGGCACCACGTTGCCCCTGAAACGCTCCTCCATCCGCAACAGGGCTTGATACACCCGGATCGTGGAATTGGTGATGCTCATGCAATAGTGCTCGAACTGCGTTATCTCGCGCGGCTCGCGCCGCAGCTCCGCGCGCAGGGCGCGGCCCTTTTCAAACGCCAGATTGATCGCACGCCAGCATCCCTTGCGCGTCTTGGTGTCTCGCGCCGCGAGGAAGCCCTTTTCTACGTCGCTCCCGGCTTCCTTGCTGCCGCCGCGCACGCGGGCCTTGGTGATGTGCTTCCCGCCCCGGCTACGGTCGCCATAGGCTCGGCCGAAAAGCTGCTGGGTCAGCTCCCCGATCGCCAGCGGCCCTTTTCTTCTGGTGTCACTCATCGTCGTCCCTCCTTTGCGAAGGGCCGGGAGACAGGCAAAAAAATCCCGTTGCGCGAATCAAGCGCCCTTGAACCGAAGTCCGAAAACCGCTAAGTGGGAAATTGTCTGTAGGTTCAGTGTTGGCGCACTGTCCCACTAAGCGGTTTTGAGGGTGCCCGGCTTCGAGCCGGGCATTTTCTTATCCACTCACGGCCAGAAACTCCTGTTGCAGAAACATATCGTCCCCGATCCGCTCTAGGATCGCGTTGATTGCAGCCTCGCGGGACGTGAATCCCTTGCTGGCTTTCACCCTCTCCACGATCTCGACGGCTTTAGGGGACAAGGCCAAACTCATGCGCTTAAAGCCCTGCTCGCTCTGTGCCTTGGCGCGTTTGCGCTGGGACAGCGTGGAGGGTTTGAGTTGCGTATGATTCGCCATAATGCCCCGGCTTAAAGGACATTAAAGGTTCTGGCAATTCAGTGCTGAAAAAATATGCTGGCGACTGAAAGACATATATAGAAAAGCGGTCTGCGTTTACGTCGAAGTCCGCAGTTCAAGAGCATCAACGAGTGGCTTCTTGGCCCAGTCGGCCCGAAGCTGCGATTTTGGCCATGTTGAAGAACAAAGATTGAACATGGCGATCTACCAGGCTCGCTCTTGTCCTCCAATCTCGTAAACATCGGTCTCGATCGAGCACCTGTAGCTCTCTGCGATGTTGAACATCTCTGTCTGGAGAGATGCGATCTCATCATCGAGGCTGACGCCATCGGCACCCTGATCATAGGCGACGGTCAGCGTGTAATCGCAGTTCCCGGTCTTTTGCATCTGGTAATCCCGCTCCAGCATCGCCTCAATGCGCTCGCGAGCGGGCTTTCTGCCACGACCATGCTTGTTGAAGTTCTCGATGGTCAGATGCAGGGCGATGGTGACAGAAGGCGGCTTTTCCGGCAGCCCGATCCTTGAAGGAATGACGTCAAGCGCCCGATAGACGGTCATTCTTGAGATCTTGAGGTCGCGCGCGACGCTGGCCTTGCTCGCGCCGGCGGTGATCCGGCGTCGGATTTCATCGTCATCGATGTTTTTCTTCCGGCCTTTGTAGACGCCTTCGGCGCGCGCCGCCTCGATCCCGGCGCGCTGCCGGTCCTTGATGAACGTCAGTTCCATGTCCGCGACCATGCCCAGAATGGTGATCACCATCCGCCCCATGCTTCCGGCCGTCGTCACCTCCGGCTCAAGCACCCGCAATGAGGCTCCCTTCTGGTCGAGTTCATGAACCAGATTGAGAACATCGCGTGTGGAGCGACCGAGCCGATCGAGACGCAGGACGACGAGTTCGTCATCGGCGCGCAGGAACTGCATGATCGTCTCAAGCTCCGTGCGTCCAGTGCGCGATGCGCCCGAGCCTGTTTCGGAGCGGAGGATTTCACAGCCCGCTGCCTTCAACCGGGCAACCTGGATGTCGAGATCCTGGTCGATGGTGCTGACGCGGGCGTAGCCGACGCGGGTCATGGGCAAATCCGTCACATTAGGGTGGCTTTGCCCTCGTACAGTAACATTGGTGACGGAACCACCCTTTTGTGACATGTCGTATATGTCACTTCCGATCGTCACGTTCGGGTGCACCCAAATGGTGCGAGCGGAAAGGCCCCGGTCAGGCAGCAAGCCGCCCAAAATCGATCCGGCTATTCAGATCGAGGTCGAAGCGGCCATAAGGATTGACGTGGCTGTAAATCAGCGGTGTGAGGCCGCGATAATCATCCGGCGTCATCCGGCCCGTCCATTTCGGTTCCACCAGCACGCTCTGAAGCATTCGGGTGTTCACATAGACAAGCGACGCTTGCAGCAAATGTAGCGCCAGGACCGAGAGCTGCTGCTCATCGATGCGGTTAGTGGCGATCTCGCCGCCCTTGCCGAAGAAAACGAACCCATTGGCACTGTTCCAGTTTTCAACGACATTCAGGCCTTCATGAATTTCGCGGCGGAAGGACTCCTCGCGCAGATACCGGCACAGGAAGATCGTCTTGACCGCGCGGCCCAGCTCACTCAACGCCTTGTAGGTCGGGTGCATCACCTCGGAGCGGCTAAACCGGCGCAGGATCGCCTCCGGGTCGGCGGTTTTTGTCTGCATCGCGGCTGCATATTTGACCATCTCGTCATATTGCTGCTCGATCTCATCCCAGTTGATCGGACTGGAGAGGATCGGCTGCAAGTGGGGAAGCCGCGTTCGCATGCCGACATCGGGAAGAGCCAGCTTCTGGCGAGCGATCGCTTTCAGGCGGGGTGCAAGCTCAAATCCGAGAAGCCGGCAAAATGCAAAGCCAACCGCGCTTTGGCCATGACTATCAACATATTGTCGCTGGATTTCCATGTCGGTGCAATGGCGCAGCACGCCCTCGATCATGGAGGCGACCTCGGAGGAAGAGCAGCGCTTGAGCTGGGAATAGACGCATGTCGCGCGTCGTTCGACATGCCAGTAGATCATGACGCCCCGTCCACCATAACGCGCATGCCATTCCGTCATCAGGTTGCGATCCCAGGCTCCGAACTTTGTGGAATCTGACGCACAGGCCGTGCCGGCGTCCCCCCAGACTGCAGCATTGCGGATTGCCAGGGTCGCATTCGCAACCCTGGCACACGCCTCCTTGAGCGCCGCGGCATGAACGAAGCGGCGATGGACATGCAGCAGCTCTTCATAGCTGACATCGGGGGTGGCGCCGGCGATCCGCTTGAGCCCGGCATTCGTTCCCAGGCCGTAGAGGCATAGCAGGAGACGTTGATCCAGCGCGGTTTTCGGCAGTGCAACACGCGAGGCCGATGTTTCGAACGCTTCGAGAAGTCCCGTATCAAGGGCAGCCTCCTTCAGTACGTCGAGCAGCCCGGTCATCGGCCAGCGTTGGCCGATCTCGGTCTTGATCGAGGCGAGACCCCTGGGTTCGGGCAAGGGTTTGAACGGGGTGAGAGATATACGGTTCTCGCCGCGCCACAGCAGCCGAACCTTGTCGTTCCGGGGAATATTGGCATTGAGGAGCAACAGTTCCTGAGCAAGCTCTTCCCGGATGGCGCTTGAAAATGCACGCGCATCCGCCGTCAGGTTCAATCCTGTGTAATATGCTTCTCGCCGCGCATCGAAGTCCTTGGGAAGATCGTCATCGGGATTGCGGTATCGGTCCGCCCCGACAACCCAGATTTCCTTAGAACGGATGCGATCGCGCAGTTGCGCGAGGACACAAAGCTCATAACTGATCCGGTTTACGCGCCCCTCTTCATCAATGACGGAACTGCGCCATCTCGCCGGAATGACCTCGTCGACCGGCACTGCGTGCGGCGGCACGTAGCGGCATCCATCATCCACTTTGCTTCTGATCCAGTCCAGGGCCGCCAGCACCGGACGCCACACGGCGTTGTTCGACCGGAACTCCAGTGCCGAAAGCAGGCTTGGCAGCATACGGCGATAATGATTGGCCCATGACCTCCGCATCACCTTGTAGATCCGCCGATCCAAGGCGCCCTTTGCCTGGCTTTCCTTGATGATCGCCGCCAGTTTGTCCTTGCCGGCGATTGGGAAAATGACATCGCAGATGCGCCCGGATGGATCGTCGATCGAAGCGCTGGCAATCTCGACCAGGAGTCGCTCCTTGCCATAGACCCGCTCGATGTCTTTCGCGATATCGCCCACCACCTTGCGTTTCGAGCGCGATCCGATCTTATGGACCGTCTCGATCAGCAGGTCGACCATCGCATCCGTAAGCTGAGCTTCCCGCGCCATCAGATAAACGGCATAGAGCCCGAGCTGGCGCGCCGGTACATGCCGGCGCATCTCCGAGGCTTTCTCGCCGGCAACCCGGCGAACGATCTGATCGACCCATGCCTTGCCCGTGACCGATAGGAAATCTCGGGGAAGAGCAAGCCGTTGGATAAAGGCGAGTTTGGCGGTCACGCCAAGAATGTTTTCGAGCGTCGCCTGACCTGCATCCCCCTTCATCGTGTTGAAGCCGGTCGGGCCATCGGGATCGGCGAGCGAGGCTTCCAGCAAGGCGACCGCATCCGGCGCAAGCCGATCGCGGACTCGGGCCAACAGGGCCTCCAGATAGAGGTGTCGTTGCGAACGGACGAGGCGTTCCAGCTCCTTGCGCGACGGCCCATAGATACGGCGGTCGCGGCACCACAGGAAAACATGCTCGAGCATGGCATTGATCGGCTGCCCGCCCGCACAAAGATCGTCGGAAATCCACCTCGACAACGCCCTGCGATCCGTCTGCGTCATACGGCGGAACCCGAGATGCCGCAAAATCTCCGCGCAATGCCGGCGGGCGGTGCGCCCGGAAAAATCATAGTGGTTCACGGATTTGGCATCGAGACCAAGTTGCTCCGCCAGATACAAGACACCGTCGGAGGGTATCGACGCATGATCCGGCACAAAGAAGCCATGCCCGGCGAAAAATCTAAGCTGAACCGCCAATCCCAGTCGTGCCGTCTCCGCTTTGCCGGTCACGAACGCGATGTCCGAAAAACTCAGGCTCCAGGAGCCGATCAGATCCCCACTCGAAACGCCAAGGCTCATAACGCCGCTCCCTTATCGGAGCGGAACGTCGTTCCTCGCATGGGCGATCGTCAACAACAACCAGCCCGTTCCCGACGTGTTCTCCAAGATGACCAAAATCGCAGCTTCGGGCCGACTGGGCCAAACTCATGCGCTTAAAGCCCTGCTCGCTCTGTGCCTTGGCGCGTTTGCGCTGGGACAGCGTGGAGGGTTTGAGTTGCGTATGATTCGCCATAATGCCCCGGCTTAAAGGACATTAAAGGTTCTGGCAATTCAGTGCTGAAAAAATATGCTGGCGACTGAAAGACATATATAGAAAAGCGGTCTGCGTTTACGTCGAAGTCCGCAGTTCAAGAGCATCAACGAGTGGCTTCTTGGGCCTACCAACTGAAAGAATCGAAGCTATAGCCTTACATTATCGAGCTACGCGCTACAGCCGTAATTTTCAAAATTGGTCGCCGCGATCTGATCGGCAATTAGCATCTTGGGGCCTGCGCTCGATCCTGCGAGCATTTACGGAATGGACGCCAAAGAGAATTACGCGGAAGCCTGATCTTGTCTCTCGCGCGTCACTTTCTTCTTTCAATCCGTTCGCTGCCACCCGTTATGCGCGCTCGCGCGCTCGGCCCGGCTCGTCCAAAAATGATGCTATAAACAATCATATTCGGCGTCATACCGCTTCCTTTCTCGCGCGCTCCGGCATATCCTCCGCAGCTACCCGGAATTTTAGCGGCTAAAACCAACCCCCTTGCGGAAGAAAGAAACCGAACCTGTGTATCGGAAGGTTCTCGCGATTAACATTAACCGCTTCTTGGCCTTAAGACGGCTCAAGAAAAAAGACCTCGCGGAGAACGCGGGGCTGTCTGTGTCCTTCGTATCTGACGTTACAGCCGGTAAGGGAAACCCGTCGCTCGAAACAATCGCCGCCATCGCAAATGCTCTGGAAGTCCCGCTTGTCGCGCTACTGGAACCGCCGCCTATCGGCACCGATGGCTGGGACGCCAGCCTAGCCGATACCTTATCAAAAGAAGATAAAAAGCTGGGGCTTCCTCCCGGTTATAAGCGCGTTTCCGCTATCGTCACGGATCATCAAGCGTTTCAGATAGCACAATGGCACAAGGCTGCCCACGCTAAGTTGCGTCGGTCCTGACAATCCCCCCAATCTGAACCTAATTCTTTGCAATCGTTCTGGTTGCCTCCATGAAAATTCCGGTATATCCCTTGCGTCCATTTTGTTTTGGCAGGGACGGTGCTTCATGGAGGCCAAGGGGGAACCCGCTCAAGATACGGTAAAAGAGCGTGCGAAGGAGATGCTTCGCCGCTCCATGCAACCGCTTATGTTGGATGCGCTTGCCGACCCCAAAACCGTTGAGCTGATCCTGAACGCCGATGGCAAGCTATGGCTGGAACGCCTTGGCGAACGCATGATCTGCATCGGTAAGGTCGCCCCAAGCCGGGCCGAGGCGATCATCAAGGCGGTCGCTGGCTATCATAACAAGGAAGTGACGCGGGCCTCCCCGGTTCTGGAAGGCGAGTTTCCTATAGATGGCTCGCGCTTCGCCGGACAGATGCCCCCGGTCGTGCCCGCGCCGGCTCTGTTGCAAAAATCGTGAAGCTTGAGCATGCTTGGCGGAGATTGGACGGACGGAACGATGACGGATTTCAAGTGGCGCCATTTCCAGGGTGATGTGATCCTGTGGGCGGTGCGCTGGTATTGTCGCTATCCGATCAGCTATCGCGACCTTGAGGAAATGCTGGCGGAACGCGGCATTTCGGTCGACCATACGACGATCTATCGCTGGGTCCAGTGCTACGCCCCGGAGATGGAGAAGCGGCTGCGCTGGTTCTGGCGGCGTGGCTTTGATCCGAGCTGGCGCCTGGATGAAACCTACGTCAAGGTGCGGGGCAAGTGGACCTACCTGTACCGGGCAGTCGACAAGCGGGGCGACACGATCGATTTCTACCTGTCGCCGACCCGCAGCGCCAAGGCAGCGAAGCGGTTCCTGGGCAAGGCCCTGCGAGGCCTGAAGCACTGGGAAAAGCCTGCCACGCTCAATACCGACAAAGCGCCGAGCTATGGTGCAGCGATCACCGAATTGAAGCGCGAAGGAAAGCTGGACCGGGAGACGGCCCACCGGCAGGTGAAGTATCTCAATAACGTGATCGAGGCCGATCACGGAAAGCTCAAGATACTGATCAAGCCGGTGCGCGGTTTCAAATCGATCCCCACGGCCTATGCCACGATCAAGGGATTCGAAGTCATGCGAGCCCTGCGCAAAGGACAGGCTCGCCCCTGGTGCCTGCAGCCCGGCATCAGGGGCGAGGTGCGCCTTGTGGAGAGAGCTTTTGGCATTGGGCCCTCGGCGCTGACGGAGGCCATGGGCATGCTCAACCACCATTTCGCAGCAGCCGCCTGATCGGCGCAGAGCGACAGCCTACCTCTGACTGCCGCCAATCTTTGCAACAGAGCCCTCCGGAGCTCCCTGTTAAGCCTTGCCCATTTTATGTCCGCTTCGACTCCGGCCAGCCATGCCCCGCGACAGCGGCCCTATGGCCTCCGCACAGCCTGATTGCAAACGTCGCTTGGCCGCAGAAGTCCGCACGCTTCCCGCTATTGATAAAGGGATCAATATAGCATAGCAAGCGCTCTGACGCCGCACGATTCGGTCGAACAGAACGCGACCAAGCGGGCGACGAGGCGTCGGATCTTCGGTTTGCCAATGCCTACACCAGCCAAGCGAGCCTGACGGGAGTTGGAAGAAAATGCCTCATATCCAAGTGACTACCCGCGATGGGGAGATACGCGAACTCGACGTCGCAGCCTCCGGGTTCCTGATGGAAGCCCTTCGCGACGCCAATATCGACGGCGTCGAGGCGATGTGCGGCGGATGCTGCTCCTGCGCGACCTGCCACGTCTACATCGACGCTGCTCCCGCCGGGACCCTGCCGCCGGTCTCCTCCGACGAGGAGATGCTGCTTTCCGGCCTGGTCTCGACCCCCGGACGGTCGCGGCTCTCCTGCCAAATACCGGTCACGGCCGAACTGGATGGCCTTAAGCTCACGATCCCGCCGGACTCCTGAGCGCCTAGGCTGTCTGCGCACGCGCGCCGACGCCGTCCTTCCTTCCCAATTCGAAAATGAGCGGGAATCCGAACATGAACCCTCAGACACTGCCGGTCTTTCCAGACCTCGACATCTTTTCGCCCGAATATGCCTGCAACCGCGAAAAATACGCAGCCCGCGCCCTTAGGGACTATCCGCTGCACTTCTATAAGCCGCTGAATTTGTGGATCGTCAGCAAGCACAAGGATGTGCGCTCGGCCTTGTTCACTCCGCAGGTCTTTTCTTCTGTCGCGTTTGGCCTGCTCCCCCCGCCCGATGATATCGCGCCGCGCGTGCCGGACCTTTACACCGACGTGCATCTGCCCTCGATGGACCCGCCGGAGCACACCAAGCTCAGGGTTCCCGTCCAGCAAGCCCTCCTCCCCGGTCGGCTGGTGGGTAAGGACGAGGTCGTTCGCCGGATCGCCAACGAACTTATCGATACCTTCATCGACAAGGGCGAATGCGATCTCCTCCACGATTTCAGCTACAAACTTGCGCTCTACTTGATCGTCGATCTGCTCGGGATCCCCAAGGAACGGGCGGAAGATTATCATCGCTGGTCCAACTGCTTCTTCCAGCTGTTCACCCCTAAGGTACCGGAGCGCGCCGACGCAAGATTCTTCGTGCCGATGCCGGAAGAGGTACTGCGGCAGAACTGGGAAGGCCTGGCGGAGGCGAACGACTACCTGCGCGAAGTCGTCGAGAACCTTGATCGCAATCCCGGCAACAACATGCTGTCAAACCTGTTGCAGCTGCGCGAACCGGACGGCTCACGCACGATCACGATCAGCGCCAATGTTTGCAACGCACTGGAATTCGGGGCGGCTGGTCATGACACCACGGCAACGCTGATCGCGCACCTCACCTATTTCGTGCTGACCACGCCGGACCTCAAGGACACTCTTACCGAGGATCCGTCGCTGATCCCCGCGGCGATTTCCGAAACGCTGCGCCGTCGCTGTCCGGTCGACGGGCTGTTCCGGCGAACGCTGTCGGATGTAGAACTATGCGGCCAGAAAATCGAATCCGGATCGATCGTCTACCTCGATCTCACCGCTGCAAATCTTGACCCCGATGTATTCCCCGAACCTGAGACGTTTCGCCTGAACCGCGACAATATCAAGGAAATGGTCTCTTTCGGCTTCGGTCGTCACGTCTGCGCAGGACAGTACCTGTCCCGTATCGAAGCAAAAGCGGCCTACGAAGAACTGATGCGCCGTATTCCCAACATGCGTCTCGCTGATGGTTTCAAGCTGGAATACATGCCTTCCGTGGCGACGACGGTTCTCAAGGGGCTTCCGCTGGTCTGGGACAAAAACTGAGCCGGGCTTTCAAGTACCTGAGCAGATGATCTCAGGTTTCTTTTGATGGCTCTGTTGCAAAGATTGGCGGCAGTCAGAGGTAGGCTGTCGCTCTGCGCCGATCAGGCGGCTGCTGCGAAATGGTGGTTGAGCATGCCCATGGCCTCCGTCAGCGCCGAGGGCCCAATGCCAAAAGCTCTCTCCACAAGGCGCACCTCGCCCCTGATGCCGGGCTGCAGGCACCAGGGGCGAGCCTGTCCTTTGCGCAGGGCTCGCATGACTTCGAATCCCTTGTGGCATAGGCCGTGGGGATCGATTTGAAACCGCGCACCGGCTTGATCAGTATCTTGAGCTTTCCGTGATCGGCCTCGATCACGTTATTGAGATACTTCACCTGCCGGTGGGCCGTCTCCCGGTCCAGCTTTCCTTCGCGCTTCAATTCGGTGATCGCTGCACCATAGCTCGGCGCTTTGTCGGTATTGAGCGTGGCAGGCTTTTCCCAGTGCTTCAGGCCTCGCAGGGCCTTGCCCAGGAACCGCTTCGCTGCCTTGGCGCTGCGGGTCGGCGACAGGTAGAAATCGATCGTGTCGCCCCGCTTGTCGACTGCCCGGTACAGGTAGGTCCACTTGCCCCGCACCTTGACGTAGGTTTCATCCAGGCGCCAGCTCGGATCAAAGCCACGCCGCCAGAACCAGCGCAGCCGCTTCTCCATCTCCGGGGCGTAGCACTGGACCCAGCGATAGATCGTCGTATGGTCGACCGAAATGCCGCGTTCCGCCAGCATTTCCTCAAGGTCGCGATAGCTGATCGGATAGCGACAATACCAGCGCACCGCCCACAGGATCACATCACCCTGGAAATGGCGCCACTTGAAATCCGTCATCGTTCCGTCCGTCCAATCTCCGCCAAGCATGCTCAAGCTTCACGATTTTTGCAACAGAGCCCGCCGAGCTATGGTGCAGCGATCACCGAATTGAAGCGCGAAGGAAAGCTGGACCGGGAGACGGCCCACCGGCAGGTGAAGTATCTCAATAACGTGATCGAGGCCGATCACGGAAAGCTCAAGATACTGATCAAGCCGGTGCGCGGTTTCAAATCGATCCCCACGGCCTATGCCACGATCAAGGGATTCGAAGTCATGCGAGCCCTGCGCAAAGGACAGGCTCGCCCCTGGTGCCTGCAGCCCGGCATCAGGGGCGAGGTGCGCCTTGTGGAGAGAGCTTTTGGCATTGGGCCCTCGGCGCTGACGGAGGCCATGGGCATGCTCAACCACCATTTCGCAGCAGCCGCCTGATCGGCGCAGAGCGACAGCCTACCTCTGACTGCCGCCAATCTTTGCAACAGAGCCAATTGGGGGGCGTGGGCCGCGCCGGGCCTCTAGCATAAAATTACGGCCCTGCATCCCCGGCGTTGATACATTCGTCGCGCAGGGCGCTCGATTGAGCCGCCCCGATCGCGGTCGCCTCAATCGGCATAGCGAGCTGGCAATATGCACATACGCGCATAATTTCCGCTTGCGGGCTATGTATATTTGTGCATAATAGCCGCGATGGATACGGAACGGCCGGTTCGATGGGTGGCATCGTCAAAGCGCGATTTTCGGGAGTTCCCGGACGATGTGCAGGACGTAATGGGCTATGCCCTGCACCTTGCGCAGCAAGGCGGGCAGCACGCCAGCACTAAGCCGTTGAAGGGCTTTGGCGGCGCTGGCGTGGTCGAGATCATAGACGACCACCAAGGCGATACGTTCCGCACGGTCTATACGGTCAAATTCGCGGAGGCGGTCTATGTCCTGCACGCCTTCCAGAAGAAATCCAAGCAGGGCAAGGCCACGCCGCAGGCCGATATGGATTTGATCCGAACGCGGCTGAAATCCGCCGAGGAGCATCACCGGCAACACCAGACCCCGCGAGGCACAGCATGAGCGCACAGGACGAAATCATTGAGGAAGGCAGCGGCAATGTCTTTGCCGATCTAGGCTTTGCCGACCCCGACACCCACCTTTTGAAAGCCCAGCTCGTTACCCGTGTAGCCGAGGCCATGCAGGAACGTAAATTGACGCAGATCGCCGCCGCCAAGGTTACGGGATCTACCCAACCGGAATTGTCGCGCATCCTGCGAGGCCAGTTCCGCAGCGTCTCGGTTGAGCGGCTTCTGGCCATGCTCACCCGGCTTGGCTGTAAGGTCGATATTGTCGTGCGTCCGCAGGGGCGGACCACTGAATCGGCCGTGATCCACTTCGCCTAATGTGCGATGATTTCGCGCAAGCCCGGCTCGATATGTTCGAGGCCGGGCTATTCGGCCAAGGGCCTGCCTTCTGGCGCTGGATCGAAACCGACGCGGCGCAACCCTATCTTGCCGCGTTCGCCGCCGATCGACGGCCGCTCGAACCCGGCGAACCCTTCGCCATCGACCTAGCGGCCGACGACTTGCTTGCCCCCGATCGCCTCGCCCAGCTCGCCCTACAGATCGAGGCCGACCATGCTTGATCCCAATCCGTCCATAGCTGACCTTGACGCAATGCTAGATCGCCACCGCAATGACGATGCGGCTATGGAAAAGATCATTCGCGGGTATCTCCGCTGCGCGATCTACAGCTATCAGAAACATTGCGTCAGGCGCGCCTTGCGCCACATCGGCAAGGACGATTGGAGTTTCAAAGAGGAAGACGTTGCCGCCTTGCGGGCCGAAGGCGCGAAATCCATTTCGGACTTTCGAGACTGGCTCATTGAGGAGCTGGCCGGGATGGGAATCAGCGCCCACACCGGCTTGCCGAATTGAGCGCCTAGCGCGCCGTCGCTTCAATTGCTGGCGGTGATTGTGCGCGGAATAAATCGCGGGTCCGCCGTGGGATCGGTAGGCGAAGGATGCAGCATGTCGCGCCGGAAATTGACCGCAACGGAAATAGGCGCGGCGTTCGGCCGAGCCGCCATGATGCGGGCTTGTGGAGCTGGCGCAGCCTCATAGCTGGCCATCGGCTGCACGGCCGCCGAGGTTAGACCCCCTACCCCGCGTTCCGCTCTGGCGACGACAATTTGAGCGCGATCGAGCGGCCGAGTCTGATCGCCGGTATAGAACGCCAGATGCCAATGATCGGCATGGCCCCGGTCCCCCGGCCCCAGCAGCTCCGCCACGCGAATACCATGTTGCGCCATCACGGCGCGGATTTGCTCGCGCGTGATCGTGTGCAGCCCGGCACGCGGCACGAAATCGACCGCCTGCCCATATTTGTGAAAGCTGTTGGCGGCCCCGTAATTGGCTTCCAGCGCCCGCCACGTATCGGTTATGCGAGCATTGAACGCAGCGGCCAAGATCGAGGCGACATAGCCCGCCGAGGCGTCGGCGCTGCCTTGGGGCTGGACGATCGCCGGTTGCGCCGCGAGCTGGCCCCCGCCCGTCGCGTCGGCCGCCGTGATCGTGAGCGGGATCGAGGCCGATCGCGCAGCAGGAGCGCCGCCGCTTACCGGGATGCCGTTCACGCTGTAGGTATTATAGCGCGAGGAAAGCCACGCCTCCCAGCGCGCACCTTTCGCCATAATCAGCGCCCGATAGCGGGCATTATGGACCGGCGTTCGGGAATGATAATTGGCAACCCGCGTCCACAGGTCGCCCTTGTCATCCCGGATATGGTTTCTGATACGCCATGCAGCGAGGTTGTAGGGATAGCACCCCGCCGCAAGCACATATTCGGGCCGGATACCGTAGCGTGCCAGCGATTGAATATAGCTGGAATTGAGCTGCATCGAGCCAAGATCGGCGGTGTTATTGGTGTTCTGGACGCGCGCGCCGGGCCGACCGTTCTCTTGTTCCGCGACCGCCAGCATGACGTTCGCCGGAATGTTATAGCGCAGCGCCGCCGCGATCGAGCATTGCACCCGTTCTTCTATGACAACCGGAGGCAGATCAGCGGCCATGATTAGCTGTCCCCCCTTCTCTGGACGAAGGCCGCAACTTCATCCTCTGGCGTCTCCATGTCGCCCGCATCACGGGCGGCCGAAATGGTATCGCCCGCGAATTGCGCCGTGGGGGGTG
Organism: Sphingomonas bisphenolicum; assembly: GCF_024349785.1. Classification (NCBI taxonomy): domain Bacteria; kingdom Pseudomonadati; phylum Pseudomonadota; class Alphaproteobacteria; order Sphingomonadales; family Sphingomonadaceae; genus Sphingomonas; species Sphingomonas bisphenolicum. The sequence continues at coordinate 12,522 of NZ_AP018819.1, read as the reverse complement.
GCGATGAATCGGACGAGCTGGCGGGACTGCCCGCGCCGGTCGCGGGAGCGAGCGTTTCACTTCCCGACGATGCCGAGGCGGCCGACGCGCGGATATTGGCCGCCAGTCGGCCGCCCACCGTATTTCCCACCCGCTCTTTCAAAGCGCCCACCGCCATACCAGCGGCAGCGCCGCCGAGGATGCTTGCGGTTTTCGCCGCACGGCTAAGGCCGGTGCGTTGCGTGCCGCCAGTGTCGCCACTTTCGGGCGTGCCTTCACCTTGCGAGCTGGCGGAGCTGGCCTCCCCCTCCCCCGCAGGCGAGCCACCGGCAGCGCCGCCGCCGTTGCCGTCTTCACGATCGGCCGCCTCGCTACCCGCAGCGGCGCTAGTAGCCGTGCCGCCGCCCGCGCTGGCGGCTTCCGAGCCGCCTTGAAGGCCGCTGTTGTCATTGGCCGGGGGGGAACCGCCATCGCCGCCCATAGCGACGCTAAGGGGCGTGCCGCCGCCCCCACCGCCACCGCCGCCGCCGTTATCGCCGCCTCCCGGCATGTCGCCCGCCGACGAAAGCGGTTGCCCGCCTCCCATGCCGGTTTGGCCGCCTTCACCACCGCTCCCACCAGCGGCAGCGAAGGCGGCCTTGATCGCGCTGGCTCCACCCGCAGCGTTCATCGCGCCAGCAGCGATCATAGCTCCACCCGTGGCCGCCGCCCCAGCGGCCATCCCGGCAGCACCCAGCGCGGCCCCTGCCCCAAAGGCTCCGATACCGCCCGCCGCGTGGATCGAGCCGCCACTTATAACGCCCCCGACCATTGCGGGAACCTTGTTTACGAGCGCCAGAAGCACGACCGCGAAGACAAGCATGGTGCCCAAGTCTTGAACGGTCGCCCCCGCACCCGTTTGCGCATAATATTGGTCAAGGAACGTCTTCCCGACGCCGACGATGAGAACCATCGTCATCAGAGACGCGCCGACCGCGACCACCGTTTTGAAATAGTTCAGCGCAATGTCGGAGGTCCAACGGGAACCGCCGAAGCCCAAGAAGATAACCCCGCCATAAGCAAGGATATAGCCGGACGCCAAGAGGAGCAGCATATTCACGCCGACGAGCGCCAAGACGATCAGGACGCCAAGCGCGATGAGAACCTGAATCGTAGATTGGAACGGCGAGGTTATCGAAAATTCTTCATTGGTTTGGCGGAAAATGTCGAATCCAATATCGACAATCCCCGATGGGGCGAGGTTATTAGGAAGGCCCGATGCTTGGGCACCCAGCGAGCGCAAGCCTTCAATGATTGCAATGCCGATCGCCGGGCCGTTGATGAGGAGCCACCAAAAGACACCGCAGAAGACAGCGAAACGGATTGTCTCGGAGGCAAATTCGCCAAGATCGGCGCGGCGCAGCGCCATTTGCCCGAAAGTCCATATGAGACTGATCGCGGCCAGAGCGCCGAACAGAATTGTCGCGTGCGTTGTGAAGACGCTCGCCCACGCCGCCGCCATGCCCTTATATCTGTTCAGAACATTATCGAGCATACCTTGCGATTGCGCATAGGCAGGGGTCGCGGCGAACGTGAGCGCCAACCCCAAGGCGGACAGATGCAGGCGAGCTAGAGCCTTCATAGTGCGGTCCTTAATTCTGGTAATTGCCGATCGGCGTTGGCTTGGTCTTCATTTTGTTGGAGGGGGCCTCAATCGTCACATTTGGCGGAGTTTCCACGGTGACGGGGGCAGGCTTTTCATTTTTGACTACGACGACCACCGCGACGACGATCAGCGCAATGGCGACCAGACTAATGATTAGAGTTCGAGACATAGTTGCTCCTTAATTCTGGTAGGTTCCTACCGGGGTTGGCTTGGTGCCCATTTTCGCCGTCCCGGTTTCCATTGCCGCAGCATCCCGATCGAGCTGATATTGCGATTGGGCCGTCAGCGCGGCGCTTTGCGCGAGCAGCACGCCGCGAATCTTCTGCAACTCACTGGCCTGTTGCGCCGCGAATTGGTTGGCATAGGACAGAGCTTGCATTTGACCGCTGGCACCCGTGGCGTTGGCTTGCAATTGGTCGAGGCGCTGGCCGTCAGACGCGAGCGTCGTCATGGCGCTGTTGATGCCGTTCATAGCGTCGGCATTTGCGGCCATCTGGCTAGTCGTGCGGGCACGCGCGGCAGACAAAGCCGCTGTCCTTTGCGCGGCCGAGCAATTCCCGGAGGTGCAAGCGTTGGTCTGATAGTAAGACGGATTTTTGAATTGGTTCATATAGGTGTTCACGTCACCAGCTTGGCGCGCGAACGAGCTAATTTGATTGACCTGACTTTGCAGGCTGTCGATCGTTTGCGTAGCCTGCTGCCAGAGCTGGACCGGCGCGCCGACCGTGTTCTGAATCATATTTTGGTATTGCTGTAGCTGCGTCTGATACTGCTGGATTTGCTTCGCCACCGTGGCGACATTTTGCAGCGCGGAAACGGTTGTCTGGCGGACGTTCGCAACGTCGATGACCGAGATTTGCGCATTGGCGGACGGAGCCGCCAGCGCGAGGGTGATCGCCAAAGAAATTTTAGCGGCTAAAAATCGAGACTTCATTTTGCTTGCTCCCTTTCATCTGGCGTCAATAATCGAATGAGCGGTAAGGCTTTGAAAACGTGAGGTCTTTCACGACAACCACATTGAAGCGGAAGCCGGGACGGATAATCAGCGTGGGCGATATGTTCAGATTGCGCTCAATCATCATCGCCGTGGTCTGTCCGAGCTGCTGGCCGAGAGCTTGGCTAAGGGCTTGGCTGGCGGACATAGTGCCATTGGCGTTCAGGCCGGTTTGCGGCTGACTAAGGGTTACGCCAGCGGTCACACCCGACATGAGCAGCGCGGAGCCGAAGATACGGAACCAATGCGCGTTCACTTGGTCATGGAACCCGGCATAGCCCGCGCTGTCCGACCCCGGCATAGCGCCAAGGTCGATCGCCTTGCCGTCAGGAAAGATGATCCGTTGCCACGCGATGAGCGCGCGCGTCTGCCCAAAGACCGGGTTGGAATCATACGCGCCGACAAGGCGCGAGCCTTGCGGGATCAGGAGATAGCGGCCCGTGGCGGTATCGAACACGTTTTGGGAAACTTGCGCCACAATCTGCCCCGGTATTTGCGAGTTGATGCCGGAGATCAGCGTGCCGGGAATGACGAAGCCCGCGCGGAGCTGGTAGCGCGAGGGCGCTTCCACTTGGCTGTTCGAGGCCCAGCGATTGCCACCCGCATTGTTGGCGAACTGGCCATAGTTGGCAGGCGGACGGGCATTGGACGCTCCCGGCGCGGCTCCGGCCCCTCCCCCGGCCACTTGGTTTGACAGGGCCGTAAGGGTGGCAATGTCGGAGGCCGAGGGCTGGCGGCCCTGCGCCATCGCAGCGGCCATTTGCTGTTGGAGGGCGACGAGCTGGCTTGCCGGATCAGCGCCGCCACTCATGCCGCCAGCGCCAGAGGATGCCCCATTGCGGCCGTCCTGCCATTTCAGGGCGGTAGGAGAGCGCACGGCGCTACCGAATTGGGCAAGGCGTGCTTCGCGTATGGCTTCCATGCGTGCGCGGCGCAGATCGGCCGCCGTGGGGGCGTTAGGTTGCGCTGGCGAGGCGGTGACGGTTGGCGGCGCGTTGGGATCAACCGGCGCGACCGGAATACCATCGGCGGGCGGCAGCGGGGGGGCGTTCGCCATAACTTCCGCAGCGCCGCTTGGCGCTGTCCCCGCAACCTTGTTCGCAACATCGGCCGAGCTTTGCCCGACAGCCGGTTGAACCTTGGTCGCCGCATTGTCCGAGGAGCGATCAATCATAATCGACACTACGATGGCGATGAACAGCGCCACGATGCCAAGGACGATCAGCAGCGGCGCATTATTGACCCTGCGAACACCTGTCACCAAGCGTCCGCTATTCCCGTCCGCTGCACCGCCCGGCGAGGCTTCCGGCGACATGCTATCAGCATCAGACATAAACTTACCCCCTTACCCGGCCTTGACGACGCCACAGCGCGCGGCACGGATGCCCTTGCACTTGGCGCGCGCCGTCGCGCTGGATTGAAACTGTCCGAATTGGATGCCGTGAGAGCGTCCGTTTTGGACAAAGCGCGGCGTCACGCTCGCCCACGAAGGGCGAAGGCGCGCCGTCGCGCGCCAATAGGCGCGTGCTGCGCTTTCGGAGGAGAAGCCCGTCAGGCTGACAGACCACGTTCCGGCCTCTGTTCCATTGCCGCCGAAGCCGGGTTGCGTGCTGGCGACGGGCGACGGAACGGGAGGAGGTGCGGCAGGCGCTACGGGCCGGTTCGCCCGTTCGATCAGCTCCGGCGTTGCGCCGGTCAGATCGAGCGCCCACCCGGCAGACGGGTAGATACCCTTTTCATCCACGCCATAGATGCGGGAGAAAGTTTGCGCGCCGACCCGCAGCGTCACGCGGTAGGAATCGGCAATTGGCTGATCGACGTAATAGCGCAACGGCGTGGCCGCAGGATCGGGCTTCACGCCCTTGCCCGCCTCAATCACCGCATAGCCTGCTTGGCGCATCGAGGAGCGCAAGCCGTCACCATAGGCCCCGCCCCCGGTAGTCGGGATCAGCACCCGGCTAATCGCAGGCGGGTAGAGTTTCACCAGCTCCGCCACGGAATCGTCAACGAGGGCTTGGGCCTGATCGGGAGGAGCCGGAACGGCGAAGCTGTCCCGGTGCGAAACGCCCGCGCAGCTCGTAAGCAGGAAAGCCACTGATACAAAAATCGCACCGCGCACGATCAGCCCCCCCTTGTGATGGTGACGCGCTCTTGGCGCTTGCCGACACCGGAGATGAGGACCGCTTGGTCAAAAATCTGATCGACAATGTAGCGGCCATCTTGGAGCCGGTAATTGACGATGGAGGTATCAGCCGCCTTGGAGACGCTGCCCCCGGCCCGGACGATCAGCAGCGATGGCGCTTCCGTCTGCTCCATCGCGTGCGGCATTTCGATGATGGTTTTGACGCCATCATTGTAAACCCGGACGGGCTTCCAGCGTGCGCGGCCGTCAACGCTATAGTGGAAATCGAGATTGGAGAGATATTCGCTCCCTCCCCTGCCCGTCCCGCGCGCGCCATCGGGCACCGCCATCGTGTTTTCGGCGCGCGCCGTGTCCGATCGAGCGCGGAAAGCGGCCCATTTGGCTTGCGCTTCATCGGGATAGGTGAACGCCACCCGCGACATGAATTGCGTCCGGTGCGACACCAACCGGATATGGTAGGTGCGGCGATCGGTCGTCACGATCAGCGTTGTATTCAAGTTCGCATCGAGCGGCTTGATGATAAGATGCTGGGTTTCGTTCGGCCCGGAATTGGAAACGGCCGGTTCGATCAGCCAGCGGGCGCTATCGCCCACGTTGACCGAATTGATGTTCTCGCCCGGCTGCAACTGCACATCGCAGATTTGCAGCACAGCACAGACCACGGAGGGTTCGGAGGTGCCGAAGGCGAACAATACCGCGCCTTCGGTGCCCGGCACCGGCTTGATGCCTTCGGCGCTTTCCGCCTGCCAGCGCCGCGCGATCGACAGACCCTCGCGCTGGGTGCGCGTCAGGTTCGGATTGCGCGGGCTGATATAGGCATTGGGATCTACTTGCGCCCCTCCCCCGGCAGGCATGGGCGCGTTCGCGGGCGGCATGTCGTCGGGAAGCGGCGGGCCGTCCTGCGCGGACGCGATCGAAGGCAGCGCCGCGAGGGCGGCGGCGAAATAGGCGATCTTCTTCATGTTGATTGTCCCTCCCATCAGAGTGTGCGCGACCAAGAGAAATCTTGGACGAACACGCCCAAGGGGTTTTGCTTAATTTGTTCCTCCGTGGTGGCCGAGCTGGGCGGCGCAACGCGGATCGTGACGAGCGCGCGCATTTTCGCCGGAGGCTGGATAGGCTGGCCTTGCCGATCGCGCTCCGTCTCGGTCCAATCGACCTGCCAAGAGGTCTTGGTTTGCTGAATTACCGAGGCGATTTCGACCGACACGGTTTCCCGCGCCGCGCGGGCGAAAGGCGTATTGTCGGGATTGCCGTTGAGATAGTCGGTCATCTTTGCCAACGCCGGATCGTTCGGCGCGAGCATCCCATAGACCCGGAAAATGGCTTGCTTTTGGAGTTCAACGTCAGCCGTCACCATGCGGGCCGACTGGATGAAGGAGCCGACTTGCGCTTGCACCACGCGCGCATCGACCGGCGAAGCCACATCGGCCCGCTGGGTCGCTATCGCGTCCCCCAGCGAGTCCACGCGGACCACGTAAGGGATGAATTTCGACTGACTGCCAATCGCTATGATGCCGCCGACAGCGGCGAGGACGATCAGCATCGAAAGGATTGCCATAGTCTGCCACAAGCGCCGCGAGGCAGCGATGCCGCCCACATGCTCATTCCATTGCCGCCGCGCGTTCAGGTAGGGGTTGGGATCAACCGGGGCGCTTTCCGCAGCTCGCCGCCCCCGCAGCTTGTCAAACAGACTCATGCAGCTTCTCCGAGGTATAGGGGGCCGCCGCCGCGCGGCCGATATTGATGGTGGATTCGACGCCACGGATGGCCAGCCACTCGTTGACCCATGCCGGGCCATAGGCCGCTTCAAGGGCCTTAATGGTGGCGATGGATTCCTTGTCGGTCGCGCCGACGAAGGACAGGGCCACGGGGCCTAGCGCCAGCTCAAAGAGCCGCCGCCCCTGTTCCGAGAGATAGTAATATTGGCGCTTGGGGATGGCCGTCGCCAAGATTTCAATCTGGCGTGTATTGAGGCCCATGCGTCTGTAGAGTTGGGCGGTATCGTCATCGCGCGCATAGACGTTCGGCAGGAAAATCTTGGTCGCGGTGGACTCCACGATAACGTCAAGGATGCCCGAATTTGCGGCGTCAGACAGGCTTTGCGTTGCCATGAGAACAAGGCAGTTGGACTTGCGCAGCACCCGGAGCCATTCGCGGATTTTGGCCCGGAAGGCGGGATGCCCCAGCATAATCCATGCTTCATCAAGGATGATCGCGGCAGGCTGGCCCTTCAAAGATCGCTCGATACGCCGGAAAAGATAGAGGAGGACCGGCAGCGCGTATTTTTCACCGAGGTTCATCAGCTCCTCGACTTCAAACACGGTAAATTCCGACAGGCTCAGGCCGTCATGTTCCGCATCGAGAAGATGGCCCATAGAGCCGTCCACCGTGTAGGTGCGGATCGCCTCGCGCACCGTTTCATCCTGAATCGTGACCACAAATTCAGAGAGGGTTTTGCCCCCGCTGGCGTGCATGTTGACGATGGCGTTGCCGATTTCGTTGCGTTGCGCGGGCGTGGTCGCCACGCCGTTGAGGGCTAGGATTGTGTCGATCCAATCCATTGCCCATGCGCGATCGGACTTGGTTTCGAGGAATTGGAGCGGGCAGAAGGCGAGCTTTTCGTCATCCCCGGCGACAGTGAAATGCGCCCCGCCCACCGCCTTCGCCAGCGGGTAGAGCGACAGGCCCTTGTCGAACGCGAAAATGGACATGCCGGGATAGCGGCGGAGCTGGGCGGCGAGCAGGCCGAGCAGCGTTGACTTGCCTGCGCCCGTGGGGCCGAAGATGAAGCTATGCCCCACGTCGCGGACGTGGAGATTGAGCCGGAACGGCGTGGAGCCGTTGGTGACGCCAGACATGAGCGGGGGCGAGCTGGGCGGATACATCGGGCACGGCGCATGATCGAGGCCGGTCCATATCGAGCTGGTCGGCATCAGGTCGGCTAGGTTCATGGTGTTGATGATCGGGCGGCGGACGTTTTCGACGCCATGCCCCGGCAGCGTGCCCAAGAACGCCTCTAGGTTGTTCACCGTCTCGATACGGGCCGCGAAACCGAGTGCGTTGATAGCCTTTTCAAGCTGGCGCGCGGCCTGTTCTACCTTATCGCGGCTTTCGTCCGTCAGGACGACGACGCCGGTATAGTATCCTTGTGCGATAAGGCCGGAGTTGACTTCCTCCAGCGCATTATCGGCATCGGCCACCATCGAAAGGGCGTCCTGATCTATCTTGCCGCTGTTGGTCTGGAAAACCTGATCGAAGAAGCCGCGAACCTTTTGCCGCCACTTTTTGCGGAAATCCTCAAGGTGTTTCACAGCTTCATGGAGGTCCATAAATATGAACCGCGTGGACCAGCGATATTCAATCGGCAGCTCGCCCAGCGCCGAGAGGATGCCCGGCGTCGATTCCATCGGGAAACCTTCGATCGCTACCGTCTGGACGAACTTGTTGCCGATGCGCGGGATTACGCCCGTCCACATTTCGACACCGCCGATGATGGAATCGAGATACATCGGGTTCGAGGGCAGCACGACCGGCTGATTTTTGCCGGTGACGCAGAATTGCAGCCACCGCAAAAAGTCGTCGTGCGTCACGGTCGAGCCGTCCTCATTTTCGACCTTGTGAGCGCGAAGGCGGGTCAGCTTCACGGCCGAGGACAGACGGCTTTCAAATGTGGTGATTTCGCGCTTGAAGCGTTCAACCAGGTCGGCCGTGCGTTGCTTGTTGTTCGGCCGCTCCCGATCGTCGTCAAACATCAGCTCGACAAACTTTTGCTCCGCTATGACCGGAGGGAAATAGGTCGCGGTAATGACGAAATAGCCCTCATACATGGTGCCGAGGGACTGGAATAATTCGCGCCTTTCCTGATCTATGGCGTCCGTCACCGGGTCAGGAAAATGCGACAGACCCGCAGCCGAGTAGGCGGCAGCAGGGCGGCGCGGCGCGTCAACGTGGATCATCCAGCCATTGCCCAGCCCGGCGAGAGCTTGGTTGATCCGAAAGCTGACCATATCGCGCTGGCGGTCGGTGGAGCTGGCGTTATCGTCGCCCTCATAAATCCACGCGGCCATGAACGAGCCGTTCTTGCCGACGATTACGCCATCATCGACCATCGCCCCATAGTTGAGCAGATCGGCAAGCCCTTCATCCTTGGAGCGATACCGGGCCAGCTTGCGTTCGGCCGCGTTGGCGAAGGACGCAAAGGCGAGGACCGCGAGCAGGGCCGCCCCGAAGATCGCTATGACGACAGCGATTGTCTGGATCATTTTTTCTTCCCCGGTTGCCGGTAGCGGCGGAATTGCAGGCGGCCGTTCTTGCGGAAGGGCGTGGAGTGGGCCGGGTAGTAGGGGCGATAGGTGCGGTGCCGCATGTAAACGAACCGCATCAGCGGGTCCGATTTCGCCATGAGACGACAGGCCCACACGCCTGCAAACCAGATCAGCAGGCCAGCGGCCCACGCCTTCAAGGAATTGATGGCCGGAACGATCAGCGCCATCGACGCTAGGCCCGTGAGCATGACCAGCTCGCGGTCCCCACCCAAAAACAGATTGTTGCGGACGCCAGAGCGGCGAATAGGCACTGATCGCAGAGCCATGTTGACCGGCCCTCCCCTTTAGCCTGCCAGCGCGGGCGAAGCGGTGCCGGTAATCACCGCACCGCCGCCCGTGATGGAGGACAGGACCGAGTTAGCGCCGACGAGCATCGAGGCGACGAGGACGATCAGCAACAGCGTTCGCACAAAGCCGTTGAGATCGCCGCCGAAGATCAGGACACCACCGGCAACGACGATGCCGACGAGGGCGAAGGTATAACCGACGGTGCCGGTCATCGACTGGCGCACCTTGGTCAGATAGGATTCGTAAGGCAGGCCGCCCGTGGTATCCGAGGCCCAAGCCGCGTGAGGCCAGAGCAGGAGCATGACGAGCGCCAGCCCCAGCATACCCCATATGAGCGCCTTACGGCGGGCGGCGGCGTCATTCCAAAACAACGTCATATGTCATGCTCCTTCACAGTTTGCGCAAAATGTATTTCCCATCCACGAAGCCCCCGACTTCCAGCAGGCTTTCAATGCGGCGACCCTCTGGCGTGCGCGCGATGTGGACGATCAAATGCACCGCATCACCAATCAGCGGCTCAATCGGCCGTGGTGAATCGGGGTGCATACTGATGAGCATTTGGAGCCTGCTAAGGCCCGCTTCGGCGTTGTTGGCGTGCAGCGTGGCCGCTCCGCCCTCGTGGCCGGTGTTCCACGCCATGAGCAGGTCGAGGGCTTCCGGGCCGCGCACCTCGCCCACTAGGATACGATCGGGCCGCATCCGCAGCGTGGTTTTGAGCAGCGCCGTCATGGTGATTTGCGGGGACGTGTGGAACTGGACGTAGTTTTCAGCGGCGCATTGAATCTCGCCGGTATCTTCAATGATTACGAGCCGTTCGGTCGGGTCCGCGTCCACCATCCCGTTGATAATGGCATTCACTAGCGTTGTTTTGCCGCTGCCGGTGCCGCCAATCACCAGAATGTTGCGGTGCGCGCGGATAGCCTCATGGATGAGGCTGCATTGCTCCGCCGTCATAATCCCGCCCTCCACATATTGTTCGAGGGTAAAGATCGCCACGGCGCGTTTTCGGATGGCGAAGGTCGGCGCGGGCACGACCGGGGGCATCTGTCCGGCGAAGCGCGAGCCATCTATAGGAAACTCGCCTTCCAGAACCGGGGAGGCCCGCGTCACTTCCTTGTTATGATAGCCAGCGACCGCCTTGATGATCGCCTCGGCCCGGCTTGGGGCGACCTTACCGATGCAGATCATGCGTTCGCCAAGGCGTTCCAGCCATAGCTTGCCATCGGCGTTCAGGATCAGCTCAACGGTTTTGGGGTCGGCAAGCGCATCCAACATAAGCGGTTGCATGGAGCGGCGAAGCATCTCCTTCGCACGCTCTTTTACCGTATCTTGAGCGGGTTCCCCCTTGGCCTCCATGAAGCACCGTCCCTGCCAAAACAAAATGGACGCAAGGGATATACCGGAATTTTCATGGAGGCAACCAGAACGATTGCAAAGAATTAGGTTCAGATTGGGGGGATTGTCAGGACCGACGCAACTTAGCGTGGGCAGCCTTGTGCCATTGTGCTATCTGAAACGCTTGATGATCCGTGACGATAGCGGAAACGCGCTTATAACCGGGAGGAAGCCCCAGCTTTTTATCTTCTTTTGATAAGGTATCGGCTAGGCTGGCGTCCCAGCCATCGGTGCCGATAGGCGGCGGTTCCAGTAGCGCGACAAGCGGGACTTCCAGAGCATTTGCGATGGCGGCGATTGTTTCGAGCGACGGGTTTCCCTTACCGGCTGTAACGTCAGATACGAAGGACACAGACAGCCCCGCGTTCTCCGCGAGGTCTTTTTTCTTGAGCCGTCTTAAGGCCAAGAAGCGGTTAATGTTAATCGCGAGAACCTTCCGATACACAGGTTCGGTTTCTTTCTTCCGCAAGGGGGTTGGTTTTAGCCGCTAAAATTCCGGGTAGCTGCGGAGGATATGCCGGAGCGCGCGAGAAAGGAAGCGGTATGACGCCGAATATGATTGTTTATAGCATCATTTTTGGACGAGCCGGGCCGAGCGCGCGAGCGCGCATAACGGGTGGCAGCGAACGGATTGAAAGAAGAAAGTGACGCGCGAGAGACAAGATCAGGCTTCCGCGTAATTCTCTTTGGCGTCCATTCCGTAAATGCTCGCAGGATCGAGCGCAGGCCCCAAGATGCTAATTGCCGATCAGATCGCGGCGACCAATTTTGAAAATTACGGCTGTAGCGCGTAGCTCGATAATGTAAGGCTATAGCTTCGATTCTTTCAGTTGGTAGGCCCAAGAAGCCACTCGTTGATGCTCTTGAACTGCGGACTTCGACGTAAACGCAGACCGCTTTTCTATATATGTCTTTCAGTCGCCAGCATATTTTTTCAGCACTGAATTGCCAGAACCTTTAATGTCCTTTAAGCCGGGGCATTATGGCGAATCATACGCAACTCAAACCCTCCACGCTGTCCCAGCGCAAACGCGCCAAGGCACAGAGCGAGCAGGGCTTTAAGCGCATGAGTTTGGCCCAGTCGGCCCGAAGCTGCGATTTTGGTCATCTTGGAGAACACGTCGGGAACGGGCTGGTTGTTGTTGACGATCGCCCATGCGAGGAACGACGTTCCGCTCCGATAAGGGAGCGGCGTTATGAGCCTTGGCGTTTCGAGTGGGGATCTGATCGGCTCCTGGAGCCTGAGTTTTTCGGACATCGCGTTCGTGACCGGCAAAGCGGAGACGGCACGACTGGGATTGGCGGTTCAGCTTAGATTTTTCGCCGGGCATGGCTTCTTTGTGCCGGATCATGCGTCGATACCCTCCGACGGTGTCTTGTATCTGGCGGAGCAACTTGGTCTCGATGCCAAATCCGTGAACCACTATGATTTTTCCGGGCGCACCGCCCGCCGGCATTGCGCGGAGATTTTGCGGCATCTCGGGTTCCGCCGTATGACGCAGACGGATCGCAGGGCGTTGTCGAGGTGGATTTCCGACGATCTTTGTGCGGGCGGGCAGCCGATCAATGCCATGCTCGAGCATGTTTTCCTGTGGTGCCGCGACCGCCGTATCTATGGGCCGTCGCGCAAGGAGCTGGAACGCCTCGTCCGTTCGCAACGACACCTCTATCTGGAGGCCCTGTTGGCCCGAGTCCGCGATCGGCTTGCGCCGGATGCGGTCGCCTTGCTGGAAGCCTCGCTCGCCGATCC
>NZ_AP018818.1:857500-955822 GCF_024349785.1 Sphingomonas bisphenolicum | reverse complement strand
CATATCGGCATGGTGACGGCGATCGCCCGGCCATTCCGCTATCGCGCGAGCGTCGTCGCGGACATCGCGCATTTCGTGAAGGATGTAACGCCTGCCCGCTGATAGGGTGCTTATGCTTTCCAGCTCGTGGGGAATAGCCGCTTCAACGCCTCAACCTTGGGCCGGTCATTCATGACGATATAAGGATAGGTCGGGTTGCGGGCCATGAAGTCCTGGTGATGGGCTTCGGCCGGGAAGAAGCGGAGATTGCCTTCGATCCGCGTCACGATCGGCCGGGCGTAGACATGGGCGGCCGACAATTGCGCGATATAGGCGCGGGCAACCTTCTCCTGTGCGGGCGAAGCGGGAAACAGGGCCGATCGATATTGGGTTCCCCGGTCTGGCCCCTGCCGGTTGAGCAGGGTCGGGTCCGCCACGACGGAAAAGTAAATCCGCAGCAGGTCCGCATAATTTACCTGCGTCGGATCGAACACGACCCTGACGGATTCGGCGTGGCCGGTGGTGCCGGTGGACACGCTTTCATAATCGGCGGTCGACGCGTCGCCCCCGGCATAGCCCGACGTCGCGCTGACGACGCCCTTCACATGCGAGAACACGCCCTCCACCCCCCAGAAGCAGCCGCCGGCAAAAGTCGCGGTTTCGCGATGTCCGGTCACCGGCTCGGTCGTCGCGGCAGCGGGTGCCAGAACAGCCCTCTCGGCGGCAGCACCTGGCTTGGTGAGGACGATCAGGGCCGATCCGGCAAGAAGGACTGCGGCGACCGGGAAGATGCGGGACATGGCAACGCTCCGTCAAAGGATCATGACAGAGATACGAAGCAAATCGACATACGGTTACGACCCTGTCCATTTTTTTGAAACCATTCGGCCCGGTCCCACGAATATGGGATATGACACAAACAGAACCCCAATCCTCGCGCCGCTCCTTCCTGGCCTTCACCGGCACCGCCGCCATCGGCGCGCTGGCCTGGCAGTGGATGAGTGCGCATGGCGCGGCAGCGATCGCCGCCGCCCCCGCTCCATTCAAGCTCAGCGAGGCCGAATGGCGCAAGCGCCTCTCACCACAGGCCTATGCGGTGCTGCGGCAGGCTTCGACCGAATATCCCTTTACCAGCCCTCTCAACAAGAAGCATCGCAAGGGTCGGTTCCTTTGCGCGGGCTGCGCCCTGCCGCTCTATGCATCGACCACGAAATTCGACAGCGGCACCGGCTGGCCCAGTTTCTACGATCATCTCCCGCGCGCCATCGGCACCAGCGTCGATCGGTCTCTGGGTGGCGCGCGAACCGAAGTCCATTGCGCGCGATGCGCCGGCCATCTGGGTCATGTCTTCGATGACGGCCCACGCCCGACGGGGTTGCGCTATTGCATGAACGGTGTGGCAATGCAGTTCGAACCGGCCTGATGGATATCGGCGATCAGTCCGTCGCCGATCCATTGGCCGAGCAGGGCGCCGGCGGTTGCCACCCCCGCTTCCTCGCCCAGCCGATCGATCAGCGACGCACATAATGTGCTGAAGCGGGCACCTGCAACGGCTTCGGCCAACATGTCGGCCTCGACCGTCTCGATCGTGCGGAAACAGGGCGTGAAATCCTGCCGCCACACCAGCATCGCGCTCGACCGCGAGAGCATGGCGGCCGCTGGCGGTTGCTCTTGCGCTGCCAGCGCCGACCATATCGCGCCAGCATTGGTGATCGTGTGTCCGGTCCTGAGCGTCGGGACGAACATCAACGACGCATCATCCCAATCCACCCCCGCCAGTCGTTCTGCGCTGACCGGATCGGCATCGCATCCCTCAAACGCCCTGGCCAGCGCATGGTCCAGCCAGGCCAGTTCTACGATTTCGGGATCATTGGGATAGAGGCGCGCCAGCGTCCGGTCAAACCCGTCGCCATAGACGCCGAGCGTCCAGCCATGGGGCAGGCTATTGTCGATATGCGCGCGCGCTACGGCCATGAATGCGTCCTCACCCAGCCAGAGCGCCGTCTTTTCGAACATCTCGCGCAGGCAGTCGGCCAATCGCACCCGATAGCCATTATGATAGACGTCCAGCCCTGCTTGCGCCGCGCCGTCGACCCAAGCCGTCATAGATCCCGGCCGGTCGGTCAGCCATCCGGCGAAGGCGCGCTGCATCGCGGCCAGGCTCATGCCGCCTGCCTCCTGTCCACAGGCGCGATCGCACGGGCCATGTCCAATTCGGTTAGCAGGTCGGCGAGCGGGGGAATGTCGTCGTCCCGTTCGATCATGGTCGCGACCGGCCCAGTCCGGCGGCACGCTTCGGCATAGAGCGACCAGACCGGTGGCGGCACGGGCTGGTCATGCGTGTCGATCAGCCGGTCGCGACCCTCGCTGTGCCCCGCCAAATGGATCTGGCGCACGCGGTCGGCCGGTACGCCGGCGAGATAGGCCATGGGATCGAAGCCGTGATTGACCGCGCTGACATAGATATTGTTCACGTCCAGCAGCAGGCCGCAGCCGGTGCGTGCGCACATCGCGTCCAGAAACTGCCATTCGGTCATGCTGTCGGCGGTGAATTGCAGATAAGTGGATGGATTTTCGATCAGCATCGGCCGTTCCAGCATGTCTTGGGCCTGGAGGATATTGGCGCAGACCAGATCCAGCGCTTCGTCGGTGTAGGGGAGCGGCAGCAGGTCGTGCGCGTTGAAACCCTCTATGCGGGTCCAGCACAGATGATCGGACACGAACAGAGGATCGAGATGGTCGACCAGTGTTTTCAAGCGAACCAGATAAGCGCGATCCAGCCCGTCGGCCGATCCGATCGACATCGACACGCCATGCAAGGCCACCGGATGCCGTTCGCGGATCTGATCGAGGATATGGCGGGGACGCCCGCCATCGACCATGAAATTTTCGGATATGACCTCTACGAAATCGACCGGCACCGCGCTCGTCAGGAAATCCTGATAGTGCGGCGTGCGCAGGCCCAGGCCGAAGCCGGCAAAGGGGGCGATGGGAGTGGCGGTCATCGAAACGCTCCGGAAAAGGAGAGGCCCGGCCGGGCGAAGCCGGGCCTCGGTAGCGCGCAGGCCATGATGGGGCGAGCGCGAAGGCCGATATTATTGCGCCGCAGGCGCGGTCAGGCTGCCGCCGGCGGCGGTGCATTTTTCAGCCGACATTTCCTTGAAACCCTGACCCTTGCAGCTGTTCATGCCCTTGCAGTCGTTCTTGGCGGTCTTGCAGTCGGACGTGCCCTTGCAGCTATTGACGCCATAGCAATGGGCGGTCTTGGCATCATGGGCCGCAAAGGCAGGCGCGGAGGCCGAAACGCCGGCGATGGCGAGCAGCGCGGCGGTGGTGGCGATGCTGACGCCGGTCTTGATGCTGGTCATGAGATAGTCTCCGAAGAAATTGCCGGGATGGCATAGGTTCTTCGGCGCGAGCCGCGCGATGGTTACACCCGCTCTACCAGCGCAGGAAACGCGGTCCGGCCAACGCGCCGCCCAGCGTCGCCAGCGCCATGCCCAGCGTGTACCAGGTAAGGACGAAGGTGGCGGACACCTCCGGACAATGCAGCCCATAAAGCGTTGCCGCACAGGCGCCCGACGCCAGACCCGCCATCGCGCCCGTCAGGCGCAACCGGGTCGGGGCGAGGCGACGAAAGGCCCAGAGCAGGCCAACGAACAGCGGCACGGACAAGCCTGCCACCAGCATCGAGCATTTCGTCCAGCTATGGCCCAGCCACAGGGCGAGCCAGCCCTCGACCGGGGTTCGGATCAACTCGCTTGCGGCGGCAACCATCAGAAGCAGCAATGGCAGGGCCAGAAACCAGAGCCAGCGCGCGCGCCTAGCATCCGGCCGGGCCAAGTAGATCGTTGCGCCGATCGCGCCGATCCCCAGCGATAGGGTATAGGCCCATTTCATCCAGAAAGGGAAAGCCTGTATCGCGGCGCCCAGATCGGGCCGGAATCCCAGCGTCGCGGCCATCGCCGCCAGCGTGACAATCGCGCCGCCGGCCAGGCCGATCCCTACCCTGTGTTCCACCGCATGGCGCGGGACCGGGCGCGCATCGCCTGCCAGGGCGCGAATAAGGTCGTCGGTCTGCATCAGCCGTCTCCCCTCAACCGCGCGGCGAGCGCTTTCAAGCCCCGATGGACCGAAACTTTGACGTCCGCGTCGCTGAGTCCAGCGGATTGGGCGGCCTCCGCAATGCTCAGTCCATCAACCTTGGTGTCGCGGATCGCCTTGGCCTGCTTGGGCGACAGCCCCCCGAGCAACCGGTCGATATCCATGCGGGCAGCGCAGGCGTCCTCGAACCCTTCTGCAACCAATATCTCTTCCAGCCCTTCTATCTGCACCATGTGCCGGTTCCGCCGGAACTGGTCGATCATCTTGTAGCGCGCCACGGCATAAGCCCAGGCAACGAAAGGCCGCGTCCTGTCATAGGTGCCGCGACGGGTGTGAATGGCCATCAATGTTTCCTGTACCAGATCCTCGACATCGTCGGCCGCACCGCGCAAGCGGCGTCCGAAAAAGGATCGCAGCAACGGGACGAGTGCGCCGAGCAAGGCGGTATAGGCATCGGCATCTCCATCGAGACCGCCGATCATCCATATCCTGAGCTGTTCTTCGCTCGCCCGCATACGCACTCCCGAACAGTCATTCGGAGCCAGCGCCCCCAAGGTTACAGCGATGCGACAGAAAAATGCTGCGCTCCCATTTCCAGCGCCATGTGTAACGCCTTTGCGTCCCGTCGCGAAGAAGCTTCCGTAACCCGGCCCGCTTGGCCTCCCAGGGTTGCCGTGCGACGGGGCCGTCCACAACGGCTCCGTCGCATGTCAGGCCATCACGCTTTTCAACGGAGAAATATCATGTCGTCCACCCCAGCCCTATTGGCCGCAGCCCTCGCCATCGCGATCACGACCGGGGCGGCCCATGCTGCCGCGCCGGCCAAGCCGATGGAAAAATGCTATGGCGTGGCCCAGGCGGGCAAGAATGACTGCAAGGCCGGCGCCGGCACCAGTTGCGCCGGGACGTCGCGGATCGCCTATCAGGGCGACGCCTGGAAGCTGGTGAAGGCCGGCACCTGCACCAGCATCAAGACGACCGAGGGCTTCGGATCGCTGACGCCCAAGGCTTGACCCTTCCTGATTCTGCGGAGAAGAGCGATGACATCCTTTGCGCGCTATTATGCTGAAGGCTGCGGTCGGCTGACCCGGCTGGTCCCTGAAAGCCTGCTGCTGCTGATCGCGCGTCTGGGCATCGCCGCCACCTTCTTCCTGTCGGGTCGAACCAAGGTGGAGGGCCTGCTGACCATCGCGCCCTCCACCTATGAACTGTTCCGGACCGAATATGCCTTGCCATTCGTGCCGCCGGAGATTGCGGCGCACGCCGCTACCTATTCGGAGCATCTTTTCCCGATCCTGCTGCTACTCGGACTGTTTACGCGACCGGCTGCTGCTGCCTTGCTGGGCATGACCCTGGTGATAGAGATATTTGTCTATCCCGACGCCTGGCCGACTCATCTTATCTGGGCTGGCTTGCTGCTCCTTCTGCTCGCCCGTGGCGGGGGCGACTGGTCCATCGATCGCTGGCTCGGCCTCGAACGCCTTGGCGGAGATTCTGAGGTTCAAGGCGTGAACCGACGCTGATCGGCCGTTCATCGACATATTTCGGCGTTGCCGGAGCGGGCTTGCCATCATCGTGACGAGCTGGCGTTTTTGCTCGCCCGCCAACGGTCTTGCTGCAATATCCGATCCGCGACAGGACGATGCGTCAGATTTTCGCTGTAAAGCTGCACCTATTCCTTCGTGACGAGCAGGCCAAAGCCCTTGCCATGAGCTTATATCCCCTCTCCTTTCATCGGCAGCTCGCAACGCCACGCCACCGTAAGTGCCTTCATCCTGCATCGCATATTCACGCCCCCACCCCGGCGCACCATGTTTCAGCCCATCGGCACGATCGGCAATTCGAACGAGCCGACCGGCAAGGGCGCTTCGTCATAGAGGTTCACGACCGGCGCCCCGGCCCAGGCATAGCGAACCCGCACCGCAGGCTGGCCATCCCCGGTCAGGATCACGCGCCCGCCCTCGATCCTGCCGCCCACGAAGCGGCAACTGCCCACCGCCTCGCCGCATAGTTCGAAGCCGATCGCCTGCGCCGCGCTGCGCGCGTGCAGCCCGCCGGTCAGGCCGGTAAAATCGATCGCCGCACCGCCATCGGCCGTGGCGATCGCTCGCGACGCCTGCGGCCCGGTGCGCGATAGCGCCTCGCCATAGGCAACCGCCCGCATCGCCCGCGCCAGCCGACGGCCGACCTCCTGCTTCTCACCCGGATGAATATCGAACGGATCGCCCAGGTCGATCGCGGTGGCCAGGCCACCATGATCGTCCCGCGCCATCGCCTGATATTGCACGTACCGCATTGCCGCCCAGCCATTCTCCGCAGGCTTGGTAGCCGGGTCGCCATAGCCGGCCAGTTGCACCGCGACGAAGGCCAGGTCGGGCGCCCCGAACTGCCGACGCCAATCGGCCATCATCGCTTTCATTCGATCGGCATAGCCGGGCAGGTCGACATCCGATTCACCCTGATACCAGGCGACCCCTTTCAAACCGATCGCCCCCAGCGGCGCGATCATCCCATTATACAGCGTGCCCGTGCCGGTCGTATCACCCCAAGGCACGCGCGGCGCGCCCGGCGGTGATTGCTTCGCTACCGCATAGCGCCACCCGTCGCCCAGCGACATGTCCCCTGCCGACCCCAGCGACAGTTTCATGACTTCAGCCGGACCGGACAGGCCGCCATTGGCATAGTTGTCGAGCACATTGACGATGATCACATTGCGCCCCGGCTGCAACACGCCCGGCGGCACGTCGAAGCTGCTCGGCTGCCAACTGCGCGCGCTCATGCCGACCGGCTTGCCGTTGATCCATACCCGGCCGACATCGTCCAGCAGCCCCAGCGACAGCGTGCCGCTAGCATTAGCCTGCGCCACCGTCAGGTCGATTTCGCGCCGATACCAGATCATGCCGTTGAAATCAGCCAGCGCAGACACGCCCCATTCTTCCCACGGCCCGATACGCGGCACATCGCTCCAGACCACGCTACTATCGGCCTGCCACGGCTCCTTGCCCGCGGTATCGCCGGTTGCCTTGCGCCACCATTTTTCCCATTCCGCGCTTGCCGCTCGTTCCGCCGCAACGGGATCGCGCCCATGCAGCGACACCAAAGCGGACTGCGCGCCCTGCCCGATCGCCGCCTGCGCCCGCGCGCCCATCCACGGGTTTATGCGCGATCCGCCCCAACTGCTGGCAATCGCACCGATCGGCACCTTCGCCGTCTTGCGCAACGCGCGCGCCATATAGAAACAGGCGGCAGAAAAATCGGCGACGCTGTCCGGACTGGCCGGTCGCCAGGATACCGCCTGCTGAAAATCACGCAACGGATCGTCCGCCACGGCGCGCGGCACCAGCATCAGGCGCAACTGATCGTCGGCGGAGGTCCGAAGCTGCGTCATCGCATCCTGCGCGCTGCGCACTTCCAGCTCCATGTTCGACTGGCCCGAACAAAGGAACACGTCGCCCACCGCCACGTCCTGCGCCACGACGCTGCCCGACGCCGCACGCGCTTCCAGTCGTATCCGCCCTGTGCTGTTCGTTGCCGCGAACCGCGCTTCAAATCGACCATCCGCGCCGACCCGTACTTCACGCGTTTCGACTCCGAATGTTACCGCAATCATCTCCTTTGGCGCACCACGCCCGGTCACTATGACAGGATGATCGCGCTGGATCACCGCATGGTCACTGAACATCGGATCGAAGTGCGGCGCCGCCCACGCGGGCAGCGCTATAAGCGCCATACCGCCCAAAAATAGAGCCGATAAGCGTTTTACATGATTGCGCGAAAACATGGCCGTCCGCTCCTCGCCTCATGGATCGGCCTGTGCCGGACCGTTACCGTAGGGATAACCGATTTCCCCTGCGTAGATTTTGTTATCGCTATCTATAATCGACCAAGCGGTCGAGCATTAAACCGCGCACAATTGTCTACCTCGCTGTCGCAAAGTCGAGGTGCCGATCGAAAAACGGCAGCACCTGATCCTGAAACCGCCACGCGACCCGGCTGGTATGGTCGCCCTGATATATCTCGAAACTGTTGGCAACACCGTTGCGGTCCAGAACGTCATGCAGCGACTGCGCATCCGCCTTCAGCCCGTCCCTGTCACCGACATCGATCGCGATCGCCGCATAGCGGCGCAGGTCGCCAATATACTGATCTACGAAAGCCAGCGGCGCATTAGCGGCCCATTTGGCCAGAATATCGGGCCGCGCCTTCCCGTCTCTGACCGGTAAGTCCAGATAGAGGGGCGGGTTCTTCGGATTGGGCGACCATGCCGCAGCCGTCGCGAGTTGCGCTCGCAGGATGAAGGGCAATCTGGCCGCATCAGCCGGTGTCCTGACCGCATTCAGCGCCACGATGGACGCCGCATCCATCGGCCCGGCGTCTCGCGCCGACAGGCAACAGGGACTCATCATATAGAGCGCGCCGAACATGTCGGCATGTTTCATCCCGATCCGGCTGGTGCCATATCCGCCCATACTATGCCCGACCAGCCCCCGGCTCTCCCGCCGAGCGATAGTCCGGTAATGGCCGTCGACATAGGCGATCAGGTCGCGCGCGATGAAGGTTTCGAAGTCGCCTGTCGTCACCGACCGCGCATACATAGACCCATTATGCACGGTCTTGGAGTCGGGCAACACCAGGATCATCTCCTTCGCACCCTTGGCGAAGGCATTTTGCGTTGTCGCCAACAGATGGATTTCCCGGCTCCACTGTTCCGCACCGATCGAGTAGCCATGCAGCGCATAAACGACTGGATAACGCCGCCCCCGATCCTTGCCATAGCTGGGCGGCAGCACGACCAGCACGTCGCGATCCGTCGCCTCGCCTTCCAGATTGCCTTCGATCGTCGGTGCATGGACCTTGATCCGTTCGATCGTCACCGCCTTTGCGCCAGCGACCGCCACCGGGCCGTCCGTTGCCATTTGCGCCGATACAGGCATCGTGCCGGCAGCAAAGATCGCCGTCAGAACCGCCGTGACCCGCATTGTCCGTTTCATGCCAAACTTTCCTCCCAGCAATACAATATTCTTTTTTAAAGCCGCTTAGCTGCCCCGCAGCATCCGCATCACCAACGTCCGGATGCGGCCATAATTCCCTTGGGCCAACGGCCCCAACACCCCATGTTTCTCCTCGGGGAGATGCGCCAGCGGATGCCCATCGACACGAAATACATAATGATCGAAATAGGCGCGCCACGCTGCCCGTTCGGACGCTGGCCGTTCGGCAATGGCGATCATCGCGAGGAGCAAGGCCGCATAGGGCGAATCAGGCCCGGCCGAAAAACCGTCCCACCAATAGTTTACGAGGATGTTGATGGAATCGAGCGCCTCGACCTGATGCCACCATAGCTTGGGTAGGTAAAGGGCATCGCCAGGGTACAATTCCACGTCGATGGCTTTCGCACGCGCCGCCGCGAACCGCGGATAGGCGTCCGTGTCCTCCGCGACCCCTGCAACCATGGACACAGGCTGCCCCGACAGCGTGTGATCGATCGGTCCGATATACAGGTCGCCGATCGCTTCGGGCGGATAGAGCGTAAAGCGGCGGCGGCCCGCTACGACACAAGCCAGATTATCATAGCTGTCATAGTGGCATGCGACCGTAGATCGGTTTCCAACCCACAGCCGCGGGCGAACATGCCCGTCCAACAGCATGCTCGGGTTATCGACCGCAAAGCCGGGGAAATGCGCCTCCGTCGGTAGCGATCCCATATATCCTGTTTCGCGCTCGCTAAGAGCGTTGGCGCTGATCCGAGCCAACGCATCGCGAACAGCTATCAC
The DNA here is from genome assembly GCF_024349785.1 of Sphingomonas bisphenolicum. Taxonomy (NCBI): domain Bacteria; kingdom Pseudomonadati; phylum Pseudomonadota; class Alphaproteobacteria; order Sphingomonadales; family Sphingomonadaceae; genus Sphingomonas; species Sphingomonas bisphenolicum. Next base: position 945,965 of record NZ_AP018818.1, on the reverse strand, counting down.
TTCCCGCAAGAAATTGAAGCCGCTTATGCCTGCGCCATAATGATAGCGCCCCGCAAGCGAGGCGGGCGCGGAAAAATATTCGGCCGTTAGCCCTGCATCATATTGCGCCAGATAGGCCATCGCCGCATCCGTCCCGCGCGCCGCCGCCGCGACCGCAGGCCAGTGGCTGCAATGCTTGCGAATCACGACCGGCCGGCACGACGAAGCCAGCGCGCGCAGGGCGTCGGCATCGCCAACATCCACCGCATTGCGTTCGTCCAAGCTCGAGGCCGCGTTGCCCCCGCTCACAGCATCGACGCAAGCCGCTCGTTGCGCCGCCTGGCCATCAGCGCAATATGCTGGAGCGACGTGATCATGGCATAAGCGCATTGCATATGCCCCGCCCGGAAAAGATCGAGTAGCGCTGCATCTTCCAGATCGCTCAGGGCATCGAGACTGATGGTGTACAGACCTTCCAGACGCAGTGTTTCGCCGTCATCGAACGAGAGCGAGACGTCGATCGGCTCCACCAGCCGATAGGATAACAACTTTGCGATAAAGACGTCCGTCGCTTCCTGGCCGGCCATCAACCGCCCCAACGCCGACTGGGCGGCCTTTAGGGGCGCAGTCGGACACCCCTCGCCGTCGAATAGAGACTCGCCTTCACCCGCGCCGAAGCGATCATGCGCGCGATCCAGCGCGATATTGTCCTCAACTGCGAAAAACCCCTCCCTCGCGGCTTCCAGCGAACAAAAAGCCAGTCGGCCATCGGGCGAGTCGATCAGGCACTCACCGTGCTTGAACCCCAGCAACGCGCCAACATAGAAGGCCCCGGTATCCGACCTTTTCGACAGCAAGAGCGGACAGGCGACCGCCGCAGCAGGAAACTCGCTGAGCACCACGCGAACGAACGGTGCACGGACCTCGTCAGCAGGGCGCAGCCTCACTGTGGCATGTGTGTCACTATCTACCAGTTCCAGCGTTTCCATATCCGCTCCTCCTCATTATTCCGGCCTATGATCACCAAGAAAAATCGCCGATTTATAACGTAGCTGCGCGCTTTAGCTTGATGTGGCAATTACACATACAATTTCTCTTGATCGCCTGTTTAGATAGCGCTAACATTTCTTATAGAAAAAAAGAAGACCGGTTGGGGATGTCGAAATTTGCCAGACAGGCAAAGGCCAACGCTCCTCTGGATCGATAAAAATGATCGCCGTGGCAATCGTGCCTCGGTGTTCAGGCGAGACAATGTCTGAACTTGGGGAGGATCATGAAGTATAATTTCCATAAAATTCGCGCGACGCATCGCCGAGTTACGCTTGCGTCCACTGCCAGCTTACTGGCCGTGGCGATTGCAGTTCCGGCCATCGGCCAGGAAAACGCACAGGTCGCAATTACATCGCCAACCAGCGAATCCGATATCGTGGTCACCGGGATTCGCGGGTCACTGCAACGGAATCTCGATATCAAGCGGTCTTCGGCGGGCGTCGTGGACGTCATTTCGGCGGAAGATATCGGCAAGTTCCCGGATTCGAACGTTGCAGCCTCGTTGCAGCGCCTGCCGGGTGTGTCGATCAATCGGTCGGGATCGCGTGGCGAACCGGACGGCATCACCGTTCGCGGTTTTGGCGGTGATTTCAACGAAACGCTGATCGACGGCCGCCGCATCTCGACCGCAACGGGTGGTCGTTCGGTCGATTTCTCTTCGGTCGGCGCCGATTTCGTCGGCCAACTTTCAGTTCTGAAGACACCGGATGTTTCTCTGTCCAGCAGTTCGATCGGCGCGACCGTCAACATCTCCTATCCCAAGCCGTTCGATAGCCCCGGCACTCGCGTCGCCTTGAGCGCTTCGGGTTCGGTGCAGGACGATGCCGGAAAGATAGTGCCGACGATCGGCGCTTTGTTCAGCAAGACCTTTGCCGACGATACGATCGGCATTCTGGTCGACGGCATCTATACCCGCCGAGATACGCAGGTGAACCGCGTCTATGTGTCGGGCTGGCAGGGCGGCCTGTTCGCGCCGTGCCAATTGGCCGGCAGCAACGCTGCAACGTGCAACCCCTCCGACGCCGCCACCGCTTCGGCAAGCGATCGGAAGAGCGTCGTTGGCTGGTATGGCCAGCAATATGGTGCCGACCAGCGCTATACCAAGGACGAACGCATCGATGGCCGCATCGCGCTACAATGGGCGCCGTCCGATGACATCGTCATGACGCTGGACGACAATTATTCGCGGCAGAAGATCGTCACCGACATTTCCGGCTTCGGCGTCTGGTTCAATCAGGGTTCGATGCGCAATGTCGAGCAGGATGAAAACGGCACGACGATCGACTTCGTGCAGCAGGGTTCGCCGACCGACTTCACCGCCGGAACCGATACCCGCGTGCTGGAGACCAATCAGGTCGGCCTGAACCTGAAATGGGACGCTACCCCCAATCTGAAGATTGAAGCCGACGCCAGCTATTCGAAGAGCCGTCAGAATCCGGGCGGTGAAATCAGCAGCGAAAATGGCGATATCGGCTATGGCGGCCTGCTCGGAACCGCAAACGGCATCCGCGTTACCGGCAACAGCAGCAGCGCGTTCCCGGAACTGACCGCTTACGGTCCCAATGGCGATGCCTCGCGCTGGATCGACACGAGCATCATCGGATCGCACGTCACCGTGCGCCAGCAGCAACTCAATAGCGATGAGATCAAGCAGTTCCGTCTTGGTGCCACATGGGAACAGGATAATCTTACCATCAAATTTGGTGGTCGCTATATGGAGGACGAATTCAAGCTCCAGAACAGCAGCACCTTCACCAACAATTTCTGGCAGGCCTATGCCGGCTATGGTGGTCCGTCCGGTCAGGGCAGCGGGGTGCTGATCCCGTCCAGCCTTCTTCAGGGTACGATCGGCACTAACAATTTCATTCCTGGTTTTTCCGGCATGTTGCCACCGGGCCTGCTGAAATTTGATGCTAGGGAATATCAGCGTTATCTGGAAGGCTTGGGCAATCCCCAAGCGCAGAATATTCCCGGTTACAATTATGGCTGCTGTGGCACCGCCTATACAGGTATGTTCGACCTGCTGCTCGACCCTGGCAGCGTTCAGAATGTGCGTGAGAAAACCTGGTCGGCCTATGTCCGGGTGAATTTCGAAGCGGACGTGGCCGGTATGCCGTTCCACTTCAATGCCGGCGCGCGCGAAGAAATCACGAAGCTGGTGTCGGCGGGCATCGGACGTTTGCCGATCTCCATTACCGGCAGCACGGCTGATCCAACGCTGCTGACGGTCGGCTTCGGCGAATCGCAGCCGATTTCGACCAAGAGCAGCTATTCCTACTTCCTGCCCAGCCTCGACATGAAGCTAGAACTGACGGATACGCTGCACCTGCGCTTCGATGCGTCGCGCACGCTCACGCGCCCTGCATTAAACACGCTGACGCCGGTTCTCAACGTGGGTGTCGGCCAGCGCGTCGGCGCACTGACGGCGACCGGCGGCAATCCTAATCTCAAGCCCTATCTCGCCGACAATTTCGATCTGGCGGCGGAATGGTATTATCAACGCAACTCCTACGCGTCCGTCAACTTCTTCATCAAGAGCGTATCGAACTTCGTCGTGGCTGGCACACAGCGGCAGACCATCAACGGCGTGGTCGATCCCACGACCGGCGCGCCTGCCGTCTTCACCGTGTCGCAACGGGTCAACGGCCCCTCAGCGACGATCAAGGGCGTCGAACTGGCCTGGCAGCATGTCTTCGGCGACACGGGCTTTGGCTTCAACGCCAACGCCACTTTCGTCAAGACGAACAAGCCCTATGACGAAGACAATCTGTCGCAGAGCGGCTTCGCCGTCACAGGCCTTGCCAATTCCGCAAATCTGGTCGCCTTCTATGACAAGAACGGCTTCCAGTTCCGCACTGCGGTCAACTGGCGTGACAAATATCTGCGTGAATTTGGCCAGGCACAGAATAACTCGGCCTTTGGCGCGGAACCGACCTTCGTCAATTCCAGCCTCCAGGTCGATCTGAGCACCAGCTATCAGATCAACGAGCGGATTAGCGTCTTTGGTGAAGCGCTGAACATCACCAACGAAACGATCAGCACCCATGGGCGCTTTTCGAATCAGTTGCTCGATGTGTACGCCTATGGCCGTCGCTTCACCGCGGGCGCGCGCTACCGCTTCTAACCCTGTCTCGCCTTGGAGGGGATGTCGGTTGACATCCCCTCCACTTTTAGGGGTAATTTCCGCATGGTCAGTCCCGTCCGCAACATCATCATCGTCGGCGGCGGGACGGCCGGCTGGCTGACCGCAGGCATCATCGCCGCACGTCACAAAAGCCGCATCGGCCATGACTTCACCGTCACGCTGGTCGAATCCCCCAACGTCCCGATCATCGGCGTGGGCGAAGGCACATGGCCCACATTGCGCACGACCCTGTCGCGCATGGGCGTATCCGAAACCGATTTCTTCCGCGAATGTGATGCCTCGTTCAAGCAGGGCGCACGGTTCGCCCGCTGGACCACCGGCATGCCCGACGACGGCTATTATCACCCACTGATGCTGCCCCAGAATTTTGGGCAAGTGAACCTCGCCCCGCACTGGCTGGCGGACGAAGGCGACGAGAGTTTCTGCGACAGCGTCTGTGCGCAGGGCCGCATCTGCGACGATGGCCTCGCGCCCAAGACGATCGCAACCGCCGAATATGACGCGCTCGCCAACTATGCCTATCATCTGGACGCAGGCAAATTCGCGCCCTTCCTGCAACGCCATTGCTGCGAGAAACTGGGCGTGCGCCATGTCCTGGCCGATGTCGAGGCGGTGCTGATGCGCGAGAATGGCGACATCCGCGCCATCCGCACCACCCAGGCGGACGAGATCGAAGGCGATTTGTTCATCGACTGCACCGGCTTCAAGGCGCTGCTGATCGAGGGCGCGATGCAGGTGCCGTTCAAGGACTGCAACGACATTCTGTTCTGCGACACGGCGCTGGCGATGCAGATACCCTATGAGCGGCCGGACAGCCCGATCGCCTCCCACACCATCTCCACCGCCCAGAGCGCAGGCTGGATCTGGGACATCGGCATCCAGACGCGCCGGGGCATCGGCCATGTCTATTCCAGCAACCATATCTCGCACGAAGCGGCCGAACGCGAGTTGCGCGCCTATATCGGCCCCGCCGCCGACGGCCTGAACGCGCGTAAGATCGCGATCCGGTCTGGGCATCGCGAAACATTCTGGAAGGGCAATTGCGTCGCGGTGGGCCTGGCCGCCGGGTTCCTGGAACCGCTCGAAGCATCCGCCATCGTCCTGGTCGAACTGTCGGCCAAGATCATCGCCGAACAAATGCCCCCCTGCCGCGAGGTGATGGATATCGTCGCGGCGCGCTTCAACGCGACGACGCATTATCGCTGGGGCCGGATCATCGATTTCCTCAAGCTCCATTATGTGCTGACCCAGCGCACCGACAGCGATTTCTGGCGCGACAATGTGCGGGAGGAAACGATCCCGGATCGGCTCAAGGATCTGTTACTGCTCTGGCGCTACCAGTCGCCCGGCTTCCTGGACGAATTCGATCGTGTCGAGGAAGTCTTCCCGGCGGCCAGCTACCAATATGTCCTCTACGGCATGGGCTTCAAGACGCAGGTGGATGCGCCCGACCTGGCGCGCGACACGCACCTCGCCAGCCGCGCGCGACGGGAGAACGCCGCCATGACGGCAAAGCTGCGGGCGGGCCTGCCGCGCCATCGCGACCTTATTGAAAAGATCGTGGCGCACGGGTTGCAGCCGGTCTGACCGGCTACAACCCGCCCGGCCTTACGGCCTACTTAGCCGGTTGGCCGCATTGGCCAGTTCGATCCAGGCTGCGCCTTCGGGAATGACATATTCATTCTCGCCCCAGAAAAACGGCCAGTCCTCGTGGTTTTCCGGGAAGTCCGGCTTCACCACCAGCACGCCTGGCACCACCCCGCCCGCGATGAAGGAAAAGTCGGCGCGGTTGTTGCCATAGGCGACCTCCTTCGACACCGTACCGACGCCCGACACGAAGCTGATGTCCGACCCCGGATGATGCCCGGTCAGGAAGGCGACGCCTCGCAAGGTCGCGTCCGGCCCGACGATCTCCGGGAAGGCGCGGTGCAGCGCTTCACCTGTCAGCGCATAACCCAGCACCGTGCCGGACCCGGCCCAGCCGCCGGTCGTGATCGGCACGCCGAACGGATTGGCCTTCGCCAGCGCTTCGCTTTCAGCCTGCCAGCGCCGCACCGCAGGGATCATCGCCTTGCGATAGGCGGCGGGCATGAACGGGGTCGCGGCCACCGCCGTCTGCGCATTGAAGCCGAAGCCCTTCTCCACCTTGGGCCACAGTGCCATCACCGCCTTGGCATAGACAGGCTTGCGGGTGGTGCGCAGCAATTCCACTGCCGCGCCGAACATTTCCGCCTCCAGCGGCCCGCCAGTCGTATTGCCATGGCGGAACGTGTCGGGCGCGTGGCTCTGTTCCTCTTGCCACACCCGCTCCGCCGTCTTCAGCGCGCGCCCGGCCAGCGCATCGTCCTGCCCCCTGAGCACCCGCGCCGCCGCCGCCAGCCCGGCGATCGAACCATAGTTGAGCGCCGACGCCTTGCTGGTGAAGGCCCAGCGATCGTCCGGCGTGCCACTCCGCCCGTCCTTCACCTCACCGGGTTTCAGCGTCGGATCATAGGGCAGCCCGTCGGTCTTGTTCACCGCATCGCCCAGATGGGTATATTGCGCCACGTCCGGTTCCACGATGCCGTGGATCGCGTGACCCACCGCGTCGAACTGCGCCAGCAATTGCAGCGTGCCATGCGCCACCTGCTGCACCATATCCGGCTTGCCGTCCGGCACATGCATCTCGACATGCCGCCGCGCCTGGTCGACGCTCACCGTGTCGCGGGTCAGGCCGTAGCGCTCCTGCGCGTCGGCCAGCGACCGGATCACCTGATATTGCGACTGGGTGCGAATGTCGAAATCGCCCGCATCATACCAGCCGCCGACATTCAGCCCCGGAATATGCTCGCCCGGCTGAAAGCGCGTGTCGGTGGTCGGTCCCTGCCGGTACAGGTCGATATGTTCATGGTTCACCGGCGCCTGCCGCGCGTCGTCGCGATGGGAATCCCCATGCCAGCTGCGATAGGCTTCGTTGACCGAAACATGGTCCATGGCGACAGGGAAATAGACATCATTAGTGGGGTGCCACGCATCGGCATAGACGTCTGCCGCGATGCGAAAAGGCGCTGTGTTCACGTCGCCATAATCCAGCCGATAGAGGCCCGGCTCGCGCACGGCGCTGAAATCCATCTGGAGATAATGGTAGCGCAGATAATCGCCCCACGCCCGGACGGCCGCCGTGGGCACAGCGGTTTCCGTCCCGTCCGCGCCGATGCGCATCAGCCGCAGGGGCGGCCTGCGCTCGTCGTTGCGATCCAGCTCGACCGTCGCGACCTTCGGCCCGCCGGGGGCATAGCCCAGTTGCGAGTGGGCAATCACCGGCGTGCGCAACCATGTCGCGCCGCCCTGCGGCGTGACCGTCCATTGCAGCACCGTGCCGGTCTTGCCTGCGGGCAGCATGGACCGCAGCACGAACCAGCCATTTTGCGCCTGATTGCGACCATCATAGAGCGCGATCGACGCATCCCCGGCGATGGTGATCCGGCGCGCAGGATCGTCGGGCGCCAGCACGAACCGCCGCCCGCTCGCGATCGGCATCGGCTCGACGCCCAGCCCCTCGCTCCGCCCGCTCGCCGCGTTGCGTTCCGCCGTCAACGTCATCGCGTCGGCGGGATAGAGCGGAAAGATGCCCGCACGGTCGTCCGCCATATAGGCGTGATGGAAATAGGCGGACGGCAGAAACTCCAGGTTGAAGCCCGCCTTGCCCGCCAGCGCCTGTGGCACCGGCTTGTCCAGGATCACGCTCAGCCGCGCACCGCTGCCGTCCCGCTCCACCCTCACGACATATTGCCAGTCATATTCGGCATAACGCAGCGTCGTTTCCACAACCCCGGCGGCAGCATCGACCCGGCGGCTGACGAGCGCCGCAGCGGGATCCCATTGCCCCGGTGTCGCGGCCAGCCGCACGTCGCCATTGGTGGCGCTGCGCACGCCGCGCTGGATGATCTCTATCCCGCCGATCTTGGCGTCCGCGAACAAGCCGTCATACCAGTTGGAAAAGGCGAGGATGTTGACGGCCGGACCTTCGAAATAGCCCTTGTCATTCAGGCGCAACCCGCCATCATCCTGCGCTATCGCCACCCCGCTGGCGCTGGCCAGCAGCATGGCGATGCAGATTGCGGACGTCAGCCTTGCGCGCATGGGAAATCCCCTCCGTGTTTGCGCTACCAAATACTAAAAGGCGCGCATTTGTTGCATTGGTAACATGCAATCAAATCATGGCACAAGCTGCAAGACAGCGATTGCGTTGCCATCATGATAGCGCTATCTCTATTCGCCATAAAAACATTGTCGCATAACGAGAGAGGATAGACATGCCCATGTCATTGCGCACACTGACGGCCTTGCCGCTGACCATGGCGCTGCTCGCCACCGCCGCCTGCCAACAGCCCGAACAGCCGGACAATAAGGCACAGCCCGCAAAGGAAAGCCGCCGCGACGCGTCGGAATATCTGTCGCAACCGCTGGTCAAGGACATCTACACCGCCGACCCGTCGGCCCATGTGTGGAACGGCAAGATCTACGTCTATCCCAGCCATGATATCGACGGCCCGACCGCCGAAGACGATCTCGGCTCCCATTTCGAAATGCGCGACTATCACTTTCTGTCGATGGACAAGATCGGCGGCCCGGTCACGGTCGGCCCCGTCGCGCTCGACGTCAAGGATGTGCCCTGGGCGGACAAGCAGATGTGGGCGCCGGACGCCGCTTATAAGAACGGCACCTATTTCCTCTACTTCCCGGCCAAGGACAAGGAAGGCGCCTTCCGCATCGGCGTCGCCACGTCGAAAGACCCTATGGGGCCGTTCAAGGCGCAGCCGCAACCGATCAAGGGCAGCTATTCGATCGATCCCGCCGTCTTCACCGACGATGATGGCGCCAGCTATATGTATTTCGGCGGCATCTGGGGCGGGCAGTTGCAGCGCAATGTCGATGGCAAATATGACGCCAACGGATCCAAGACTGACTTGGGCCAGGATGACAAGCCGGCCCTTGCTCCGCGCGTCGCGAAGATGACAGGCGACATGCTGGAATTCACCGAAACGCCCCGCGCGGTTCAGATTCTGGATGACAAGGGCAAGCCCCTGCTGGGCGGCGACCATGATCGCCGCTTCTTCGAAGCATCCTGGATGCACAAATATAAGGGCAAATATTATTTCAGCTATTCGACCGGCGACACCCATTATCTCGCCTATGCGATAGGCGATTCTCCTTACGGCCCCTTCACTTACAAGGGTCGGATCATGGAGCCGGTGGAAGGATGGACGACCCATCATTCGATCGTCGAATGGAACGGGAAATGGTGGCTGTTTTACGCCGACACGCAACTGTCCGGCCAGACCCGGCTGCGCAACGTCAAGGTCACCGAACTCCGCTATAATTCAGACGGCTCCATACAGACTATCAATCCTTTCGTCGCGGAGAATGGCGGAGGCAGCGCAGCGCAATGAGGCGCGCCAGGCGCGGGGGAAGTGCCCTCTCCCGCGCCCTTTTTTATGTTCAGCCGGGTGAGGCGATCCCTCCCCGCAACAGGTGACGCCGGAAAAGGCGCGCCGTCAAAATGGGGAGAGCATATGAGTACCGCATTCCTTCTGCGCGCTGCCAGCGTGATTCTGTGCCTTCCGACAATCGGTTTTGCCCATGCGCAGGCGACCGCCATCCCTCAAAATAGCGTCTGGCTCGAGGCCGATGCCAAGGCGCGTGCGATCGTCGGCAAGCTGAGCTTGGATGAAAAGGTCGCGCAGTTGCTGAACACGGCGCCTGCCATTCCGCGGCTCGATATTCCGGCCTATAACTGGTGGACAGAATCGCTGCATGGCGCAATCGGTGCAGTACCCACCACCAATTTCCCCGAACCCATCGGCCTTGCCGCGACCTTCGACGCGCCCTTGATCAAGACTGTCGCGTCCGCCATCAGTACTGAAGTGCGGGCTCTGCATAATTTGGGGCGACAGACCGGTCACCTGGGTCGCATCGGCACCGGCCTCGACACCTGGTCGCCCAACATCAACATCTTTCGCGATCCGCGCTGGGGGCGCGGGCAGGAAACCTATGGCGAAGACCCGTTCCTGACCGCCCGCATCGGGGTCGCCTTCATCCAGGGGATGCAAGGCGACAATCCAGACCTGCCGGATGTCGTCGCCACTCCCAAACATTATGCCGTGCATTCCGGCCCGGAGCCGAGCCGCCACACCGACAATATTTTTGCGACCAAGCGCGATCTTGAGGACACCTACCTCCCTGCCTTTCGCGCCGCCATCGTAGAGGGCAAGGCAGGCTCCATCATGTGCGCCTATAATCGGGTCGACGGCGAACCGGCCTGCGGCAGCCCGATGCTGCTTACCGATTATCTACGCGACGCCTGGGGTTTCAAGGGCTATGTCGTGTCGGACTGCGACGCCGTGGTGGATATTTACGACCATCATAAATATGCGCCCGATGCCGCGACCGGCGTGGCCGTTGCGCTGCGCCGCGGCGTCGATAGCGAATGCAATAATGCGACGTTGGGCGGCAAGGCGGGTCTTGGCGACCGTTACAAGGAATCGCTGGCGCAGGGCTATATCAGCGTCGATGATATCGATGTCGCGCTCGTCCGCCTCTTTTCAGCGCGGCTGCGCAACGGCGATCTGCCGGGACTTTCAAGCCGCAAGCCCAACGCGACGCCGGTCGCGGCGATCGGCACGGCCGATCATCAGGCGCTCGCCCTCGATACGGCAGAAAAAAGCTTAGTCCTCCCGAAGAATGACGGTGTCCTGCCATTGAAACCCGGCACCCGGATCGCGCTTGTCGGGCCTTTGGCGGACGCGACCCGCGTGCTGCGCGGCAATTATAGTTCGGCCAAAAGCGCGCCGCCCGTCTCCGTCGCCGATGGCCTTAAGCAGGCGATGCCCGGATCTACGATCACGCTCGTCCCATTTTCGCCGTCGATCACCGACGGCGACCTTGTCCCCGGCGCCGCGCTGCGCACGCCCGACGGCAAGCCGGGCATCAAGGCGGAATATTATAACGCCACCGCGCAGGACCAGTTTGCGAACAAACCGGTGCTCACCCGCACCGAAGACAGCATCACATCACGCGCCTCGGAATTCAAACAGGTTGCGACCGATCACAGGATCGTCTGGACAGGCTATCTTGTCGCGCCCGAAACCGGCCTCTATCGGCTGGCGCTGACCGGTGTAAAAGGCGAGATATCGTTGAACGGCAAGCCGGTCGTCGTCGCCACCGACTATTCGCGCTGGGCCGAACCGCTGAAGCTCACCGAGGTCGCTATGACCGAGGGCGAGCGTTACGCCGTTCGCCTCCAGGGTGAGAGCGGCATCCCTGCCGCGCCTGCTATCTTCTGGAAACGGGTCACCGACAATCTGGACCGCGATCTGGCCGCAGGTGCAAAAGACGCCGACGTCATCGTCGCCGTTGTCGGCCTTACCTCCGACCTGGAAGGCGAGGAAATGCCGGTGAAGGTCGAGGGCTTCGAGGGCGGCGACAAGACGACGCTCGACCTGCCCGCCGACCAGCGCGCCTTTCTGGAAAAAGCAAAGGCGCTGGGCAAGCCACTGGTCGTGATCGCGATGAATGGCAGCGCGATCGATCTGTCCTGGGCAAAGGAGAATGCCTCCGCCATATTGGAGGCCTGGTATCCGGGCCAATCCGGGGGCCGTGCCGTTGGGAACGTCCTGTTCGGCAAGGTGGATCCGGGCGGTCGCTTGCCGCTTACCTTCTACAAAAGCGTGAACGACCTGCCTCCCTTTGCCGAATATGGGATGGAGGGCCGGACCTATCGTTATTTCAAGGGGACGCCCGTCTATCCGTTCGGTCATGGCCTCAGCTACACGCGCTTCACCTACACGCCGCCGGTCATCGAACCCATCGACGGAGCGGTGGAAAATGGCATCAAGGTCCGCACGCAGATCACGAACAGCGGACAGCGCAGCGGCGACGACATCGCCCAGCTTTACATCACCCCGCCGACGTTCGACGGCGCGCCACGTATCGCGCTGCGCGGCTTCCAGCGGGTGTCGCTCAAGCCGGGGGAAAGCCGGGCGATCGAATTCATTCTGTCTCCGCGCGACCTGAGCTTCGTCACCATGGCGGGCGAGCGCGCCCTCATCCCTGGCGCCTATCAGCTCAGCGTCGGTGGCGGACAGCCCGGCACAGACAAGCCGGTCCAGACCGGCGCCTATAGTATTTCCCGCGCGGTTCCGCTGCCGAAATGAGGCGATGCCGCCTCCGTCGTAAAATCATCAATCAGGAGAGGATAGCTGCCATGAAAAAGCCGATGAAGACTATTACGCTGCCATTTCGCATCAAGCATCTGCTCGCGATCTCTGTTGCCGCTTGCCTGATGCCGACTTTTGTCCAGGCGCAGGAAGACAAGGAGAAGATGACGCCGATCGCGTCGCCAGCGCAGCCTGACGCAATCGAACTTGGCACCGGCCCCCTGCCCGGCGCGATGGCGCAGGAAAGTTGGCACCGCCAATATGGTAGCCAGTTCGCCCGCAACGTCACCGTCGCGACGCTCACCCCGTTCCTGCCGGACCCGGCCAAGGCGTCAGGCGCGGCGATCATCGTTGCACCCGGCGGTGGTTTCCGCACGCTGTCCATGGACAATGAAGGCTATGACGTCGCGCGCGCCCTCGCCGCCAAGGGCATCGCCGCCTTCGTCATCAAATATCGCCTGCGCCAGACGCCGGCCAGCATGGCGGCGTTTGAAAAATCGATGCAGGAGATGTTTTCCGGCGCCGCGCGCGCGCCGCTCCCGGCGGCGAGCAACGCGGCCGCGGACCTTGCCCCTCAGCTCGCCGACTCCACCGCCGCCTTCCGCCTGATCCGCAGCCGTAGGGCGCAATGGCATGTCGATCCCGACCGGATCGGCATGATCGGCTTTTCCGCAGGAGCGATGCTGACGATGGCGACGACGCTGGCAACGAAGGACGCCAAGCCGGCCTTCATCGGCAATATCTATGGACCGCTCGGCAGCATGACGGTGCCGCAGGACGCGCCGCCCATGTTCGCAGCGATCGCGGCGGATGATCCATTGTTCGGCGGTCGCGATTTCACGCTGATCGACGATTGGCGCGCCGCCAAGCGACCGGTTGAATTTCACCTCTATGAGCGCGGCGGCCATGGCTTTGGCATGTATCCCAAGGCAACGACCAGCACCGGATGGTTCGACGCCTTCGTGCGCTGGCTCGACATGCATGACATGCTCAGGCCGGTTCACAAATAACGATCGAGGCCACCGCACTGACGCTTGGACAAGCGTCAGTGCGGTGGCCTAAATATGGGTATCGGGGAAGACTGGCGCTTACATATTCAATTTCACGGCATGGACGCTATGATGGGATAGGATGAAGAGAGTGCGTCTATCCGGTCCGCCGAACAGGATCTGCAAGGGGCGTTCCGGCACATCGATCCGACCGATCTCCCTGCCGTTAGCGGCGTAGACGAAGACCTGGCCGTTGGCGACATAGACACGCCCCTGTGCGTCGGTCGCCACCCCTTCCCCGCCACGCTCAGCAAAGAGTTTGAGGTCGCTGAGCGCGCCGCCTGCGCCGACGATGCCGCTATATGTCCGGTTTTCCGATCCGTTGGTGACATAGACACGCTCGCCTGGCCGCCCCTGAATGAAGCCATAGCTGTCGAGCGAGTCCGAGAAGCGCAGGCCGCGATGGTCCGCCGGTCCTTGCGCGAAAACCCGCCAGGCGGGCAGGACCACGCTGCCGTCGGGTGACACATATTCCCGCGCGTTGCGCCGTGCCATATCGCGGGCGAACATCTCGGCCAGGGTGGTGAACTGATAGGTGGCAGGGTCGATCTGATCCTTGAACTCACCATTAGTCCACCAGTTGACCGGCAGCACCGTGGCCGCCTCTACACGGGCAGCGGTTGGCGTTGCCGCGATGATATTGATGTCGCTGTCCGGCGTGTCGGGCCTGATACTATACACCGTGCCATTGCGACCGTAGGACGACAGAACCAACAGGTTGCCCGAGCGGTCTACCGTCAGGTTGACGGGGTCGAGCGTGGCGTCACGGACCATCTCCAGCTTGCCGGCGTCCGACCAGCGCCAGATGCGCTGGAACTTCCGATCGATGAAATAGAGCCGCCCCTGCGCATCCACCGCGCCGCCGCCCGCCGAATGGAAGCCATCGGCGAGCTTTTCGATCTTGCTGCCCAGAAACGCGGCAGCAGAGACCGGATTTGGCCTGGCGGGGATGTCGAGTACGGCAAATTCCCGTTCCCGCACATCCAGGCCATGGGTCATATCGCGGATCGCATTTTCGAACGGGAATTTGGTCAGACGCAAGAATGTCGCGCAGCCATTTTCATCGCAGGTGCCGACGCCGCTTTCGCCGTTCACATGGACATTGCGGAAACGGATATCATACGAATTATAGAGCGTCACGGCAGCCGGCGCGGGTTCGCGCGTGCGCGTCACGCGATAGCCATGGAAGTTGGCGACCAGAATATTGTGGGAATTGCGGATTTCCAGCGCCACCGCGTCGCCGCTCTCGCCGGCTTCTCCCTCGGTCTGGGGAGCGAGCAATTCCCAGTTAGCAACCCGATTGAGGGCGATTTCGGTGCGGACATGATGTTCGACCGAAGCCTGGATCAAACGACCTGGCGTTTGGGTGTCGGAAATCAGGATGCCGGGATGGCCGAAGGTGCTGGGGCTCCAGATGTTGGCGAAGGTGCCGCCGCCGCCCTGCGTCACCCACAGGCTGGCATATTGCCCCGCCCAGCGACGCGCGACGTCAGGATCGGCGGTGCCGTTGTTATTATAGGGGCTGATCGTGCTGCCATCGAAGCGGTTGGTGCCATGGCCGCCCTGGAATTTCACATCGTTGACCATGGAATTGGCCCCGGCCTTCCACAGCAGGGCAGTCGCCCGCGGATTGGCGCCGTTGGTGTTGAGACCGAGCCCTGACACGATCGCATCGCCGCCTTGTGCGCTTTCGACCAGCGCTTTGGGCGCGCCGACACCCTGCCACGCCGGCGTGCCGTCAGGCAGGATAATCTGTGTCAGGCTGGGGTGCAGGCCAAGCAATACCGTATCGGGGCGCAGGCGCAGCGTGTCGCTGACGCGGTAAAAGCCCGTGGGCAGATAGACAACCTTGTGCGTGTCGATCGCTTTCTGGATCGCGGCGGTGTCGTCGTCGCTATCGTCCCCCTTCGCGCCCAGCGTGCGGACGCTTACCCATTGCGCAACGGCGGGCAGGGCGCGAATGGCGGGCGCGGCGGGCGCAGGTAGGCTGACGATATTTTCCGCCTGCATATCGGTCTTATAAGCGCCGATCTGACCTAACCCCGGCAAGGTGAGGCCGTGTGTGAAGGACGCGACTTTATAAGTGGCCCCCTTGCCCAACACCGTCCGGCCGCTCTCCCGGAAGCGTGCGAATACGGGCGTATTGGCGGCCAGGACGTTCTGGAAGCCGATCTGCGTATAGACGTTCTTCTCGTTCGAGATGATAATAGCGGCCTTGGCCACATTTTCGAAGCGAACGTCCTGGCCCCAGAGCCAATCGCCATAGCCCCGGTCGATCTCGATCCCGACCGGCACGTTGCGGAAGGCGACATTGACCAGCGTCAGCCCGGCCTCATGCTCGCGAATGGCGGCGTCGCGCTGCCCTTCGAACGTCGCGTCGACCAGCGCAAAAGGCCATGCCGGGGAGGGTTTTTCCGCCAATATGCCATATCGCCCGCCTTTGAAATGCAGGTCTTCGGCTTCGTTGGCGACATGATAGAGGCC
The DNA here is from genome assembly GCF_024349785.1 of Sphingomonas bisphenolicum. Classification (NCBI taxonomy): domain Bacteria; kingdom Pseudomonadati; phylum Pseudomonadota; class Alphaproteobacteria; order Sphingomonadales; family Sphingomonadaceae; genus Sphingomonas; species Sphingomonas bisphenolicum. Next base: position 930,060 of record NZ_AP018818.1, on the reverse strand, counting down.
TGCCAGGCCCGACCCGATGTCGAAATCGGCATGGCTGACGAAACTATGCTGGGCGGAATGGAAACGGATCGCGGTGGCGGCGGGGTTGCCGTCCATGATGCGGAAATCGATATTGCCGAGCGCAGTGTAGAATGTACCGGGATTGGCGTCGGCGATCGTTTTGTTATATGGCACGCTGCCGGCAGGCGGGAAAGCCGCAGGCGGGCTGTCCTTGTCCGTCTGGCGCCTGGCGCCGGTGAACATCAGCATATGCGCGACGCCGCGCTGAAAACCCGGCGTATCCTTGCCCAACAGGATGACGGGTCGCTGTTGACCGATGCCGAAGATACGAACGCCGGGCCACAGGAAGAGCGTACGGCTGATGCGATAGGTGCCGGCCGGCAGAAAGACGATACCGCCACCGCCCTTTTCCGCCGCCTTGTCGATCGCCTGCTGGATCGCTGGGCCATCGTCCGCGCGACCGTCGCCCACGCCTTTTACGGTCACCGCGCGGGGTTCGTCCGGCGCGGTGGTGTAAACGGAGGGCGAGGCGAACGCCGGTTGCGTCGCCGCCAGGCCCAGCAGGATGGTGAGACAGGCTCCGCGCAATCCACGATACATCCGGCATGCTCCAGAAAAGAAGATGTCCCGGCCGTGCAGGGCCGGGACGAGGTTGGGGAGATCGAAATGAATGGTATCAGAAGTTGAAGCGGACGCCTGCCCGATAGATACGGCCCAATGTGTCATACAGGGCTGGATTGACGTCCAGGCCGGTATTGGTCTGGGGCGACGCCACTGGATCCTTGTCGAACAGATTGTCCACTTTCCCGTAGATCGAGATAGTGTCGCGGATCTTGAACGTGGCGCCCACGTCCACATAGAATGCGCCCTTCATCTTGTTGCGGTCGATCGTCGGATGGTTGCCGGTGGAAACCGGGCAGGACGACTGGCAGACGACATATTGATTGCCGAACACGCCATCGCTGATCCACCGTTCCTGCACGGTCAGGCTGAAACGGCCGCTGTCATAGGTCTGCACGGCCAGCCATTTCCAATCGGGCGTTGCGCCCGTATTGGCCCCCGCCTGATCGACCGGATCGACCCCGGCGATGCCCGCATTGACGATGAATTTGCGGATGTGGGTCGCCAGCGCGCGGACGGTGAAGCTGCCCGGCAGCCCCAGCGGCTGCTGCCACTGATAGCTGGCTTCAATGTCGAAGCCGCTCGTCCGCCAGGATGCGAGGTTGAACGGCTGGACGTTGACGAAGTTGGTGCCCTGCGCGCCGTCAAGTTGGAATCCGCCGCAGAAGGCCTGATTGCCTTCGAAGCAGAAGCGGACGATCTGGTCTGCGGACAGGCTGGAAACCACGCCCTTGAGCTTGATGTCATAATAATCGAGCGACAGGCTGAGGCCGGGCATCCATTCCGGGCGCGCCAGCACGATGCCCAGTTCGGTATTGCGCGCGACTTCGGGCTTGAGGGCGGTATTGCCGATCGTGTTCTGGAACACCTGCACCGCCTGGTTGCGGAACGGATCGTTGAAGTTGGGCAACGTCGTGACCGTCGGCGCGGCGAACAGTTCCGACAGGTTGGGCGCGCGCACGTCGCGCGACGTCACAGCGCGCAGGCGCAGACCGCTGAGCGGCGTATCCCAGGTGCCGCCGACCTTCCACGTCCAGACCGTGCCCGACGTACTGTAATGGGTGCCGCGACCCGCCGCATTCAGGTTCGCACGGCCCATCGAGTCGCTGTTGAACAGGGGCAGATCGACTTCAAGATAGCCTTCATAGACTTCATATTTACCGCGGCCATTTTTATAGTTGCCCGCCGCCCAGTTGCTGCCCAACGTGGAATTGAGCAGGGGATCGGCTGGATATTCGGGACTGTTGGGGCTGAGCGCAGAGACGCCCGCGCCATAGGGATCGGCGTTCACCCGGTAGAATTCGCGCCGATATTCGCCACCGAAAGCGACCGATACCGGCCCGGCCCATAGTTCGAACGGATTGCCCGAGAAGTTGAGGCTCGCGACGTCCTGCGTCAGTTTGGTATGCTGGAACGGCCCGTTTTCGTGTGGCGCGACATAGGCGAGCGCGGCCGAAGAGGGCGTGGCGCCGCCGAAGATGTTGATCGGCTGGCAACCCGCCGCGCGGGCGGCGGGGTCGGCGCAGACAATCGCGCCGTTGAGCATGATCGCATTTGTCGCCGCGACATAGCGGTTCTGGAGCACGATGTCCTGAACGCGAATATCGGAAATGGTGATGCCATGTTCATAATAGGCATCATAGTTCCAGTCGGTTCCGCCCAGATCGAATTTGCCCTTCAGCCCGCCGACGAAGCGATATTGACGCCGGTCGGTATGGACCTTGGGATCGGGGAAGGAGCCGTTGCTGGTGCCGAAACCGAACTGGGTGATGCCCGCCAAAGCGCATTGGTCGCGAACCGATTGGGGCAGATAGGGATTGGCGCACTGGACGGTCAGGCTGGACCGGTTATAGCCGGGACTGGGCTGATTGCTGGTTTTGACCTGGGCAATGTTGACGGTGACATAGGCTTCATTGTTGTCGGCGAAGTCGTAGCCGATCCGGCCATAACCGTTGATGCGTTCCAATGCCGACTTGAGCGAGGCGCCCGATCCGGGCGCACCCGACAGATCGCCGCCCTCGCAGAAGCTGTTGCCGCGATAGCAGTTGGTGACCGCGCCGGTGCCGGTAGGCTGGCCTCCCGACCCATAGTTGAAATTATAGGGCGTACCATTCTGGTCGAAGGCGATGCCCTGCAACGGACCGTTGTTGATGAGCCCGTAGCGGGCATATTGATAGGGCTGCGCATAATCGCGATAGTTGAACTGCGGCAGGCCATTGCTGGTCTGGCCCGTGTTCATCAGCGTTGTGGCGCGATACCAGTCGCGGCTGCCGGCCAGGTCTGTGCCGAAATCACCCGCGCCGACGCCGCCCTCATGATCAAATTCGCCGCTCAGCACGACATGCAGGCGATCGTCCAGGAACGCCTTGCCATAGGCCGCCTGCACCAGCGCGGTTTCATCATCGCCATATTTGGTGATGCTGCCTAGGATATTGCCCTTGAACCCTTCGAAATGGGTGTCGGTGATGAAATTGACGACGCCGCCGACCGCATCGGAGCCATAGGATGCAGACGCGCCGCCGGTCACCACATCGACGCGCTTCACCAGCAATTGCGGGAACATGCTGATGTCGGGCACGCCCGTCACATTGGCGCCGACGACGCGCTGGCCGTCGAGCAGGGTCAGGGTGCGGATCGCGCCCAGGCCGCGCAGCGAGAAGGAACTGAGGCCCTGCTGGCCGCTGGACGTGCTGAACGTGCCGGTCGACGCCCCGGTCGATCCCTGAAGCGAGGGCAACTGGGCGATGGTGGTGAAGATATTGGGCTGCGCATTGTTGGCGATCTGCTCTTCGCCGATCACCGTGGTGGGTGTGGGGGCATTGAAACCACTGGTCGTGATGCGCGATCCGGTGACGACGATGTCGGCATTGCGCGGCGCAGCAGCGTCATCGGTTTGCGCCTGCGGCGCAACCGCCGCGGGCTGTGCTGGCGCAGCCTGCGCATGGGCCGGGACTGTCAGTCCAAAGGCTGCCATCGCGGCCAGGCTGACGCCGGCCATGTGCCGATGGATTGCGATCGTCGCTTTCATGGATCATCCCCTCTTATATCGGCCGCCCCTCCCAGAGCCGCCACGCCGCATGATGGGCTATTGTTTTCAGGTTAGTCTGTGCCCGCGTCCGCCGCACTTAAGACATAGGTCGTAGATGCGGCCGACAGGCAGATCGTCAGGGTCTGGCGGCGTACAAGGCGTGGTGCGTCAGGATGAAAAGCGTCCGCTTGTCCGGGCCGCCGAACAGGATTTGCAACGGCCGTTCGGGTACGTCGATCCTGCCCGTTTCCTGCCCGTCCGCGCCATAGACGAAGATCTGACCGTTCGCGACATAGACGCGCCCCTGCCCGTCTACCGCGACACTTTCGCCGCCCCGATTGGCGAAGGGTTTAAGCTTCGTCAGTGTGCCGCCCGCGCCGACCGTGCCGCTATAGGTGATATTCTCCGATCCGTTGGTGACGAAAAGACGATCGCCCAGCTTGCCGCCGACCAAGCCATTGGCGTTCAGACTGTCCGACCAGCGCCAGCCGACATGATCGACCGGTCCCTGTTGCCACACGCGGAAGGCGGGCAGCGCCAGGCTGCCGTCGGGGGAGAGATATTCGCGCGCCTTGGGCGTGCCGGCATCGCGGGCGAACATTTCGGCAAGCGTCGTGAACTGGTATGTTTTTGGATCGAGCTGGTCCCTGAACTCGCCATTGTTCCACCAGTTGACCGGCAGCAGCGTCCTCGCCGCCCCCTTTGTGCGCGTCGGCGTCGGCTGGATCAGCGTCATCCGGTCCGGCGGACCGTTCGGGTCGATCGAATAAACCCCCGCCTTCGGCCCCAGCGACGACAGCACCAGCAGATGCCCCGATCCGTCGATCGCCAGATTGACCGGATCGAGTGCCTGGTCGCGCACGATCTCCAGCCCCCTGGCCTCGCTCCAGCGATGAATGCGCTGGAACCGACGGTCGATGAAATAGAGCGCGCCCTGTGCATCCACCGCCGCGCCGGAGATCGACCAGAAACCGTCCTCCAGCTTTTCGACCGGTGTGCTGCCGGGCGAAACGGGCGGGATGGTGCGATCGGCCGCACCGATGTTCAGGCTGGCGAACTCGCGCTCGCGCACGAAGCGCCTGGCCGTCACATCTTCGATCGCATTGTCGAACGGATATTTGCTGGCGCGCAGGAAGGTGCCGCAGCCTCCGTCGTCGCAGGTCGCAAAGCCGCTTTCGGCGTTGATGTGGACGTTGCGGAAGCGGATGTCGCTGGAGTTGGTGAGCTTTACCGCGCTTTTCTCCGGCGCGTAGGTGCGGGTCACGCGATAGCCATGATAGTTGGCGAACAGCAGGTTGTTCGAATTGCGGATATCGAGCGAGATGGCGTCGGGGCCATCGTCGACTTCCTGCTCGGTCTGCGGGGCCAGGAACTCCCAGTTCTGCACATTGTCGAGGACGATTTCATTGCGGGCATGATGTTCGACCGACATTTCATAGACATGGCCGGGCGTGCTTGTGTTGGTGACGTGCAGCCCCGATTGCGCGAAGCTGTTGGGACTCCAGACATTGGCGAAGGTGCCGCCGCCGCCATCCGTCACCCAGATGCTGGGATATTGCGCATCCAGCCGCCCGTCGGTGACGGGATCGCCGGTGTTGACCCGTAAAGCGCCCAGCATCTTGCCGTCCGCCGTTGGGGTGCCGCCCCCGCCCATGATCTTGACGTCCTCGACCAGACTCGTCTCGCCCGACCGCCACAACAGCGCCGAGGCGCGGGGATTAACACGGCCGGTGAAGAGGCCAAGGCCCGAAAGGATATTGTCGCCGCCTCTGGGACTTTCCAGGATCGGCAACACCGGTCCCAGCCCCGCATGGGCGGGATTGTCGTCGGGAATGTAAAGCTGGGTAATGGCGGGATGCAGGCCGATGAGAATGGAGTCGGGGCGCAGCGTCAGGCGGTTCGTCACCTTGTAGAATCCGACCGGGAAATAGAGGATGCGGTGGGTATCGATCGCCTTCTGGATCGCGGCGGTGTCGTCCGCTTTACCGTCGCCCATGATCCCCAAAGACCGGACATTGACCCAATCGGCCATGGCGGGCAGGTCGCGGATGGCGGGCGCACGGCGGGCAGGCATGGCCGGAAGGGCCTGAATGTCGGCGTCGGTCCTATAGTCGCCGGTGTGGCCGAGATCGGGAATAGCCAGGCCATAGGAGAAGGACGCGACCTTATAGGCGTTGCCCTTGCCATCGATCGTCCTGCCGCTGTCGCGGAAGCGGGCGAAGACCGGGCTGTTGACCGCCAGCGCATTGTCGAAGCCGATCTGGGTAAAGACATTCTTCTCGTTGGAGATGACGACACCCGCCTTCGATATATTTTCGAAGCGGACATCCTTGCCCCACAGGCTGTCGCTATAGCCGCGATCGATCTCTATCCCGACCGGCGTGTTGCGGATGGCGACATTGACCAGAGTGAGGTCGACCTCATGCTCGCGGATCGCGGCCTGGCTCTGTCCGTCGAAGCTGGAATCGAGCAGGGTGAACTGCCAGGCGGGAGAGGTTTTTTCGGTGACGATGCCATAGCGGCCGCCCTGAAAATGAATATTCTCCATGACGTTGCCGGCTTGATACACCCCGGCGAAGGCGGTTCCCAGCCGGAACTCCATATGGCTGAGGAAGGCGTGTTGCGCCATGCGGAAGCGCACGCCCGCCGCCGCCGGATTACCCGCGCCGATTTCAATATCGACATTGCTCATGGACGAATAGAAGGTGCCCGAATTGGCGTCGCGCACTACCTTGTCGCGCGGGACCACGGTCGGCACCGGGACCGGCACCTGGCCGACCCGATATTGATCGCCGCCGCCAAAGACGATCATGGTCGAAACGCCCTTCTGGAAGCCCGGCGTATTGGGGCTGAGCAGGATCACCGGTCGGGTCGGCCCGACGCCATAGACGCGCACGCCCGCGGGCACGACCAAGGTCCGGCTGATGCGATAGGTGCCCGACGGGAGGAAGACGATGCCGTGGCCGGTCTTGTCGCGCGCCTGATCCAGCGCCTGCTGGATCGCCGCGCTATCGTCCGCGCGGCCGTCGCCGCTGGCCTGAACCGTGACGGCGGTCGGTTCTTCGGGCGCAACCGGGAAGACCGATACCGTCGCCGCCCAGGCCGGTGTTGCCAAAGTGGTCGCCGCCAATAAAGCGGCGATCATGCTGCGTGCGATCATAGCCGACCTTCCATCTTGTCATCTTGCTGCGTCGCACGGCTATAAGCTGAGGCGGGCTTTGGCACTTGCGACGAAGGTCGTAGTTTTCAGGGTCTTTGCCCGGCTGGTACAGGGGATCGCATCATTGCGATGCCCGTGGGGGCATCGCCTGTTCTCCAAGGAACGCTGCTTTGCCGCCATCTGCCGCCGCCCCTGCCCCCTTGGCCGTGATCGTCATGGGCGTCAGTGGCTGCGGCAAATCGACATTGGGGGCTTTGCTGGCCGACGCCTTCGCCTGCCCGTTTCTGGAAGGCGACGACTATCATGCGCCCGACGCGGTCGAGAAGATGCGGCGCGGCGATCCGCTGACGGACGAGGATCGCTGGCCCTGGCTCGATCGGTTGGCGCAGGCCAGTGCAACAGCGATCGAGACATCTGTAGCGGTTGTCACGGCCTGCTCTGCATTGCGGTACAGCTATCGCGATCGGCTGCGTGCGGGAATCGGCGCGCCGGTGCGCTTTGTCCTCTTGGAAAATAGCCGCGAACGGCTTTTGACGCGGCTGCAGAACCGGCCGGGCCATTATATGCCCGCCAGCCTGCTCGACAGCCAGTTGGTCACGCTGGAACGGCCATCCTGCGATGAGGCGGCCTTGGTCCTGACGACCGATGCGTCGCCAAAAGAGCTACGCGATCAGGTGCTTGGCTGGCTGAAAAGCTACCAATAGTCAGGGCATCAACCGCCGCCGTCCTTCCCAGAGATGCCAGCGCATGGCGAGGGCCGCGCCCTCTGCATCCTGCGCGCGGATGGCATCGACGATCTGGTCATGTTCGCGCAACATCGTCGCGATCACCTCGGGCGGGCGCGAGCGGCTGATGTCCACGCCCGCGCGCATGATCTTGTCGACATCCGCATGGAGCGCGTCGAAGGCGACCAGAAAGGCGGGATTGCCGGTCGCCTGCGCGATGCGGCGGTGGAGTTCCATATCCTGCATATGGGCGGGTTCGCTCGATAGCAGGGCCGCGCGCAGCAACTCCATGCCCTCCTCGACGTCCGCCATGTCCTGCGGCGTTCGGCGATTGGCCGCGAGGCGCGCCGCTTCCGCTTCCAGCACGAAGCGCACTTCATAACTGCCCAGCGTCGTCGGCAATTCCGTGGACGGCATAAAGGCGGCGAGCCGATCCGACGGGCGGCTCTTGACGAAGGAGCCAGCGCCACGCCGCGCTTCGGTAATGCCGTCCGACGCCAGCCGCATCAGCGCTTCGCGTACGATGGCGCGCGACACGCCGAACATTTCGGCCAGGCGTGCTTCGGCAGGGAGACGGCCGCCGACTTCCAACCCTTCGCCTTTGATGATGTCCACGATCGCCGCATAGACATGATCGGACAGGCGCGTCTGGTTCATCGGGTTATGTCCCTGTCGCGGGAAGGCATGGGTCGCCACCTCAAAAGATGCTGCTGGCGAACAGCACCAGCAACAGGCCAACGATCGCGACCACTGTTTCCATGATCGACCATGTCTTGAAGGTGCCCGCCATATCTGTCCCCAGATAGCTTTTCACCAGCCAGAAACCGGGATCGTTGACATGCGAGAAAAAGAGCGAGCCTGCGCCGATGGCCAGCACCATCCATTCCGGCTCCACCCCCGACGAGGCGACCAGCCCCTGCATAACGCCGGCCGTGGTGATCGTCGCCACGGTGGCGGAACCGGTGGCCAGGCGAATGCAGACCGATACGCCCCAGGCGAGGATGAGCGGCGAAATCGCGCCGCCATCCGCCACCCGCACTAGCATGTCGGACAGCCCGGCCGTCACCAGCACCTGCTTGAGCGCGCCGCCCGCGCCGATCGCCAGGATGATGCCGCCAGCGGGCGTCATCGCTTCGGTCCAGATCGCGTTCTGGATCGTGCGGTCGGTGATCCGGCGGCCGAACAGCAGCGGCAAGGCGGCGAGCACGGCCACCAGCAGCGCCACCACCGGATCGCTGACCCAGCTAAGCCAATGGAAATGCACGCCCACGGCTGGCGGCAGCAGCGCCACCGCCTGTCCTGCGGCGATCAGGACAACCGGCAACAGCACGGCGGCGAGCGAGCGGCCGACAGAGGGGGTGGCGACATCGACCTTCACCGGATCGAGCAAAGGCGGGCTGAGCGCCACGCCCGGCGCGGTGAAACGCGCCAGTAGTGGCCCGGCGATGATTGCCGTCGGAATGCCGATGATCAGGCCGTAGAGCAGGGTCAGACCCAGATTGGCGCCCAGTGCGTTGACCGCCAGCAACGGGCCGGGATGCGGCGGCACCAGCGCGTGAACAACGGACAGGCCCGCCAGCGCGGGCAGCATGAGGCGGAGCTTCGCCGTATCGCCATTCTGCCCCGCGGGGAGCGCGGCCGCGGCCGATGCGACGATCGGTAGCAGCAAGACCAGACCGGTCTCGAAGAAGAGCGGCAGGCCGATGACGATCGCCGTGAACAGGCTGGCCCATGGCGCGCCCTTCACGCCCGATAGACGCAGCGCGGCACGGGCCATACCGCCAGCGCCATCGGACAATTGCAGCATCGCGCCGAGGCCAAGGCCGAGTGCCACGACCAGCCCGGTGCCGCCGAGGATGGCGCCTGCCCCCTTTTCGACCGCCTTGGCAGTGTCTTCCATGGGCAGGCCCGCGAGCAGGCCCACGGTGAAGGCACCGCAGAGCAGGCCGACGAAGGGATGCAAGCGACCCCGGATGATCAGGACAATGGAGAGCGCGATGCCGATGACGGCCGACAGGATCAGCCGATAATCCGCCGGTGTCATCGTCCGGCGACCCAGCGGATGGACAGCCTTGTCGGGACATGGTCGGCTACGGCCGACCGACGCGATGTTAACGTCATCCTTCTCCCCCTTCTCGCGCGCCGCCATCACGACGTCCCGCACCAGCGCTTCTATAAATCTGTTAGACAGATATCGCGCCATTTTGCGATATTCTACCCTTTCATGGTCGTATATCGCATTTTTGGCTTGAACCTGTCTGACCAATCCTCTTACTGTTAGCGCTAACGACATTCACCAAGCTGGCAGGCCAAACAGGCTGGCTGATTCGAATCGGATCGAACAGGGAGAGGACGGATGTTCATTGCGCTGGACCTGCACAATAGTTCCGATCAGCGGGACTTCCGACAGCCTGCAAGACCCCACGAGCCGCCGGCGCTGACCCCCACCCAGATGAAAGTCCTGCGCTGCGTCCATTCGGGCCTGTTGAACAAGCAGATCGCCTATGAACTGGGCATGGCGGAAGCAACGGTGAAGGTGCACATGACGGCGTTGATGCGCAAACTCAATGTGCGCAACCGCACACAAGCCGCGATCGCCGCGCGCAATCTGGGCTGGCTTCGCGCTGCGCCTGGTTGGCCGGCCGACTGAAAGCGCAAAGCCACAGGATATTGGGAGGCGGATATGGCGACCGGTTCGCGGCGTGACATTATCGGCGGTTTGGGCGCCGGATTGATGCTGGCCTCCGTCGGCAGCGGCGTGTCGGCGGCGTCGGCGCGCAAGATCGGCTATGCGATCGTCGGGCTTGGTTCCTATGCCACACGCCAGATCATGCCGAATTTCGCCGGATGCGAGCACGCCCATATTGCAGCGCTGGTCAGCGGCACGCCTGCCAAGCTGGAGAACTTTGGCGATCAATATGGCGTCCCCAAGACGCATCGCTACAGCTATGCCGATTTCGATCGCATCCGCGATAATCCCGATATCGACGCCGTCTACATCATATTGCCCAACAGCCTGCACGCCGAATATGCCATTCGCGCCGCGAAGGCTGGCAAGCATGTGATGTGCGAAAAGCCGATGGCGACATCCGTGGCCGATTGTCAGGCGATGATCGCGGCCTGTCGCCAGGCGGGGAAGAAGTTGATGATCGGCTATCGATCGCGGTTCGAACCCTATAACCGCCTGGCCATCGATCTGGCGCGCAGCGGGCATGTCGGCCCCACTCGTCTGATCACGGCGGAACATGGCTTTCCGATCAAGCCGGACCAATGGCGGCTCGACAAGCCTTTGTCCGGCGGCGGATCGATGATGGACATCGGCATCTACAGCCTGAACGCCGCGCGTTACCTGACGGGCGAGGAACCGGTTGAAGTGAGCGCAGTCGAATCCACTGACCGGTCCGACCCGCGTTTCCGCACTGTGGAGGATCGGATCAGCTTCCTGCTGCGCTTTCCGTCCGGCATCGTAGCGGACTGTATTTCCAGTTACAGCAGCGGGCATAACAGCTATCGCATCAACGGAACCCAGGGCTGGATCGGGATGGAGCCGGCGACGCCCTATGCGGGCCAAAGCATGACGATCCGCAAGGATGGCGTCACCGCGCCGCGCACCCTGCCCCCGGCCGGCAAAACGCAATTTGCGGGGCAACTCGATCATTTCGCCGAATGCATCCTGACGGGCAAGACGCCAATCGTGCCGGGCGAAGAAGGTCTGGCCGACCTGCGCGTGATCGAGGCGATCTATCAATCCGCGGCGCAGGGCCGCAGCGTCAGGATTGGCGCTTGATCGCGCGCCGGACCGTGCTGGCGTCGCTGGCTGCCATGCCGCTCGCTGCGATCGCAGTGGGAAAATCTGTTGCCGGATCGGCGACCATGGGCAGCGTCACGCGCCTGTCCGCGGCGCTGGATCGGATCATCGCGCCATCCGCTTCGATCGAGATATTGGCTCACGGCTTTCGCTGGGCCGAAGGGCCTGTGTGGGTGCCACAGGGCGACTATCTGCTGTTCAGCGATCCGCCCGCCAATATCGTCTATCGCTGGCGTGCCGGACTGGGCGCGCAGCCTTTCCTCTCCCCCGCCGGATTGCAAACCGCTGTGCCTCCCGGCATTCGCGAAGCCGGTCTCAACGGCCTGGCCATCGACAAGACGGGTCAACTGATCGCCGCCGACAGCGGCACGCGCGCGATCGTACGGATCGACCTGCAAACGACCAAGCGCACCATCCTGGCCGATCGATTTCATTCCAGGCGCTTCAACAGCCCCAACGATCTGTGCATCGCGCCATCGGGCACCATCTATTTCACCGATCCGCCTTATGGTTTTGCGGATGGCGATGCGTCATCGCTGCGCGAAATCGACCATAATGGCCTCTATGCGCTGACGCCGGATGGTGACGTGGCCCTGCTGGATGGCAATCACCGCCGTCCCAACGGCGTGGCGCTGTCGCCGGACGGCCGCACCCTGTATCTGGCCTTATCCGACGAAAAGCGGCCGGAGGTACGCGCCTACACGCTGGACGCCAAAGGACGCCTTATCGATCAGCGCCTGTTTCACGACATGAGAAGCCAGCGCGCCCAGGGTCTGCCGGGCTTGCCCGATGGGATCAAGGTGGCGCCCGATGGCCATGTCTTTGCGACCGGTCCGGGCGGCGTGCATATATTGACACCGGACGGGGTATTGCTGGGCATCGTAGGCACCGGCAAGGCGGTCGCCAATTGTTGCTTTGGCGCCAATGGCAAAAGCCTGTTCATGACATCATCGGATAGTGTTGCGATCATCGCGCTTTTATAGCCGCAGGCAGCATGCCAGACCGGCGTCGTCGCGCATTGAAAACGCATGACGCTGGGCGTTTGGTGCCAGTATGTGATGGGGTATTGAACCGTACCGGGTTTGCCGGAGGCTCCAACTTCTGAGTAAGTGGAGCCGATATGAGCAAAACGACGAACAAGTTTGCACCTGAGGTTCGCGCACGGGCGGTGCGCATGGTGCTGGATCACGAAGCAGATCATCCCTCTCGCTGGGCAGCGATGATTTCTATCGCCGAGAAGATCGGGTGCTCGGCGCACACGCTGAACGAGTGGGTAAAGAAGGCGGAGGTGGACAGCGGCAAGCGCGCTGGCGTGCCTACCGAGATGGCTGATCGCCTGAAGGCGCTGGAGCCTGAGAACCGGGAGTTGCGTCAGGCCAATGAGATATTGCGCAAGGCGAGCGCATATTTTGCCCAGGCGGAGCTCGACCGCCCGTTCAAACGATGACGGCCTTCATAGACGAGCATCGCGCGGAATATGGGGTCGAGCCGATTTGCAGGGTTCTGCCAATTGCCCCATCCACCTATCATGAGCGCGTCGCACAGCGACGTGATCCGGAGCGACTGTCAGATCGTGTCCGGCGCGATCAGGATCTGAAGCCAGAGGTGGTCCGGGTCTTTGCCGAGAATTTCGGGGTGTACGGCGTGCGCAAGGTCTGGCGGCAGATGAACCGCGAGGGCTTTGCTGTTGCCCGTTGCACTATCGCGCGTCTGATGCGCGATCTGGGTTTACAGGGGGTGATCCGGGGCAAGCCCGTGCGCACCACGATCAGCGACAAGGCTGCGCCGTGCCCGCTCGATCATGTGAACCGGCAGTTCCATGCACCGGCGCCGAACATGCTCTGGGTGTCGGACTTCACCTACGTCGCGACGTGGGCGGGCTTCGTTTATGTCGCCTTCGTGATCGATGTCTATGCTCGCTACATTGTGGGCTGGCGGGTCAGCAGGACTGCGCATGCCGGCTTCGTGCTGGACGCACTGGAACAGGCTATCCACGAACGACGTCCTGTCCATCGGGGTGGTCTCATCCATCACAGCGACCGCGGATCGCAATACGTGTCGATCCGATACTCGGAGCGGCTTGCCGAAGCCGGGATCGAGCCATCGGTTGGCAGCGTCGGCGACAGCTATGACAATGCTTTGGCTGAGACGATCAACGGCCTTTATAAGGCCGAGGTGATACATCGGCGAGGACCATGGCGGTCCTTTGAAGCCGTCGAATATGCCACGCTCGAATGGGTGGACTGGTTTAACAACAGACGCCTGCTGGAGCCCATCGGCAATATCCCACCGGCTGAGGCCGAAGCACAATATTATGCCATGCTGGACGACGTCTCCATGGCTGCGTAACTTAAACCAAATAGCCTCCGGCAAACCCGGTACGGTTCATATAGGTATCCTCATCGCAGCGGAGGGAGCCATGGGCCAGCTTCTCCACGGCAACGCCACGCACGCCAGTCGAGGCCAGCTACAGTGATCGCCAGCTTCATTCGCGCGCCCTCGCGAAGCGAAACGGGATCACCCAGCAGAGCGTCCTGAAGTGGCGGCGTATCGCTGCCTGCTGCCGCTCGTACACGCAGAAGCGGACATTCCGCTTGCCCGGATGCGACGAGACAAATTGTGAACCCCTGGCTTACCTATTTTCGTCCCGAACTCGCGAGTTCTGCCTGATGGACCCGCATGAGCCTCTCTTCCTAAGGTCGCCCCGATGAGAAGAATTGCGGGAGGCGACGATGACCAGCTATATTGCAGGAAATGCCAGGGATCTGGAATTTTCCGACTTCGATCCGTTTGGGGACGCCTTCCGGCGCCATCCAGAAAAATTCCATCCGATGCTGCTCACCCAGTCTCCGGGCTTCATCCATATGGAGGGTGTGCCATCGGCTTATGTCGCAGGCTTCGCGCAAAACCAGGCGATGCTGCGCAACTTCAAGGCCTTTTCCAGCCTGAAGCCGAAAAATCTACCCGGAATGGAGCGGATCGACTTCTTCAATGGCCTGCCAGTGATGAACTATGCCGACCCGCCAGACCATACGCGCCGCCGCAAAGTCGTAAACCCCGCCTTCACGCCCAAGCGCACGCAGATGCTGAACGAAAATGCCGCGATCCTTATCGACAGGCTGATCGACGACATAGTGGAGCGAGGCAAAGGCTTCGAAGCGCTCGGCGATCTCACCAAACCGCTTTCGATCGACATTTTGTTGCGTCGCTTTTTGGGGATCGAGGACAAGGACCAGGCGATTTTCATGAACTATGTCGCGACGCTGCCGCTGCTGGACAGCATGCGACCGGGCGATCCCAAGCCGCAACCCTATCTCGACGCCTGGGCCCAGGGCGCGGCCTATTGCAAGGAACAACAGGCGCTTGCCCGGCAAGGTCGATGCCATAATCTCATCGGAGTCATTGCCGATGGCGCCGAGGACGGCGCGATCGATGATGACGAGATGATGGCGATGATGATCGTTCTGCTGATCGGTGGCGTATCGACGGTCGCGGGCGCTGCCGCAGCCTCGCTCATGAACCTGGCGCGGCATCCGGACATCGCGGAACGCGTGCGGCAGAATCCATCGCTTGCCGGCGCCGTGCTGGAAGAAAGTATGCGGCTCGACCCGCCTGTATCGCTCGTCATGCGCTTCGCGACCGATGACACGGAACTGGGTGGAAAGGTCATTCCCAAAGGCATGCCGGTCTATGCCATGCTCGGGGTCGCCTGTCATGATCCGGACATCTTCCCCGATCCCTACAGGTTCGACATCGACCGACCCAATGGGAAGGACCATCTGGCCTTCGGCTATGGTATGCACACCTGCATAGGCAATGCGATCACCCGCAATGTCGTGCCGCTGCTCCTGAACAAGTTGCTCGCGCGCATGCCCGACCTGCGGCTCGCCGATCGCGACGATGCGGTGCAGTGGGACACATCGACCCCCCGTGCGCGCCACATCGGCAAGCTCTATCTCGAAGCGCGATAGACCATTTCGGTGAAATGCCCCACAAGAGGTCTGGTATCGACGTAGGCGAAGCGTGCGTTCGGGGTGTCGCCTTCCATGGCGATGTCCATGCCCGACGCGCGTATCGTCCGCATCGCAGCCTCCCACGAAGGCATGTCGGATTGCATGTAGCCCAGATGATGGAGCCCTATCATGGCGCCACCGATCGGCAGGGCGTCGAGATAGATCGAAGGCCAGTTGAGCCGGGGTTGGATGATCTCGATCTCGACATCACCCATCGACAAATGAGCCAGCGACCGTATCGCGACGGCATTCCCCGCCGGATCGGCGAAATCCGAGATCAGGTCAATACGGCGTGCGCCCATCCGGGTTTCCAGCATGGCGACCGCGCCCCGAATGTCGCGGGCGACATAGCGAAGCTGGAAGAAAATGCCGAATGGATCGACCGTCTGCTTCATATCTGTGTCCCTCTAAAACCAAGAGCCGCGCCTTGAGCGTCCTGTCCGAAGGCAGGTGGCGGAGATGAAGGCGCACGCTAAACATCGGCGGCAATCGACGCTTAAAAGAGCGCCTGCTATATGTGGAGAGCGGACCATGGCTTCTGATCCCGTCCGGCGGCTGAAGGATGTTTCCACCGCCGCACCGTCGCGTGTCCCTCTCGACATTGTCGAGACTGCTTCGCCCCAGAAGCGCCTGCGGATTCTGCATCGTGCGACCGAGATTTTCCTGGAGCGCGGATTTGCCGGCACCAATCTGGACGAGATCGCCTTCGCAGCGGGCGTGGGAAAGGCAGCGATCTACCAGTTGTTCGGCGACAAGACCGAACTGTTCGCGCAATGCCTTCTGGAAGCAGTCGGGACGAGTTCGGTGCTGTTGCGGAATACATTGCGAACCGACCTGCCGATCAAGCAGGTGCTGAGCGACTTTGCCGAACAACATATATTGCGCATGTTCCGTCCCGTCTGCGGATCGCAGCCCTATTATCAGTTCGCGCGCGTCCTGTTGAGCGCGGCCATAACTCATCCCGAACTGAGCCGTCGATGCCTGGAAGTGTTCCGTCAAGAAGAAGGCTTGCCGCTGCGGCAATATTTTGCCGAAATGCTGCGCACCGGCGCCCTCGTGAATGCCGAACCGGAGTTTCTGGCCGAACATTTCTTCCAGACCATCTTTTTCACCAATCATGTCATTCTCGAACCAGTCCATGCCGAGGAATATCGCGACATTCGCGCGCATGCCGAGCGGACCGTGCATCTGTTCCTCTACGGCTGCAGCCCGCTCGCTCCCTCCGCCGTCGAATGAGGAACCTGTGCGCTTCCGTTCGGAGTCACCTCCACGGGAGATGCATGGGCGTACCGACCCGTAACATGATCCGACTTTAGCGCGCGTTCCGCGCGGCGCAGCCCGGCAAAACCCGCAAGTTCTCCTGAATTGAAGCATGCCCCGCGCTGCCTATGCTCTCCCATGTCGGCAAGATCGTACAAAGCGATGCCGGGTGCACATATGGGAGGGGTTATCATGAAGTTGATGGAAATGGTGAGCGCGAGCGCGCTGGCCATGGGGGCGGTGACGGTCTTCCCGGTCTATGCCCAGACAGCCGAAAGTTCCGCGAAGGCGCCGCCACAGGAAACGGCCAGCGACGCATCCTTTAGCGACATCATCGTCACGGCTAATCGGCGCGAGGAAAATGCCCAGACCGTTCCCGTATCGGTGATTGCATTCGGCACCGAGGCGCTGGCCGAAAAGAGCGTGCGCTCGCTGGGAGACCTGACGGCCGTCGCCCCCGGCATACGCTTCGTCCACCAGGGCGGCGGCGGCAATATGAACGTCGTCATGCGCGGGCTGCAGCGCATCCCGATCGGCGTCGCGCCGAATGCGGTCATCAATTACTTTGCCGACATCCCGCTGAATTTCCAGGGATCCAACATTCCAGCCTATGATCTGGGCAGCGTTCAGGTGCTCAAGGGACCGCAAGGTACATTGTTCGGCCGCAACGCCATTGGTGGCGCCGTAATCATTACGCCCCAGGCACCTACCTATAATCTGGAAGGCTATGTCCGCGGCAGCTACGGCAATTACGATTATAAGGACGTCGAAGGCGCCATCAACGTGCCGATCATCGATGGCAAGATCGCCCTGCGCCTGTCCGGCAAGATGACCCGCCGTGATGGATACACCAAAAATCTGTCCGGCGGGCACGACATGGACGATGTTCACCAGGACAGCTTCCGCGCCTCGCTGCTGATCGAACCGACCGACGGGTTCCGCAATATCACGATATTCGACTGGTTCCGCGCACGCGAGGCCGGCACCGGCTCGATCTTGAGCGCCGTGCTGCCCACGGGCCTCGTCCGTGTCCCGCAACTGGCCCATTTCTTCGATTGCCATACCGTCAACGCGTTCAACCCCGGCTGCGGCGCCATTCCCGGCGCCCTTCCGGCGGGCAACGACATTGACGACACCTTTGCGCTCCAGCAACAACTGGGGCCACGCAAGACCTTCTCGGAAATCAACCAGCGCCTCAACCGCGACCTGTGGGGCGTATCCAACAAGACCGAGTTCGCGTTGAGCGACGCGGTGACGCTGCGCAACATCTTCGGCTATCGCCGCACCCATCTGGAAACCGACCTCAACACCGACGGCGTCGCCTTCACGCCGCTGCCGATCATCACCGCATCGAACCGGGCGCGCGAAGAGCAAATCAGCGACGAATTCCACGTCTTCGGTACGCTGTTCAACGACCGGCTCGATTATCTGGTCGGCGCTTTCTACATCAAGGAAAACCCGACCGGTTTGGAGGGCAGCAACTTTCCCGTCGCCGCCGCCGCGGGCCCCTGGGTGATCGCCTATACCGACAAGACCAACAAGGCTGTGTTCGGCCAGCTCGGTTTCAAGATCACGGACAGCATCAAGCTGAATGGCGGCATCCGCTACAACAAGACGTCGCAAAGCGCCTGTTCGGTAACCGAGAAGAACACGGTGCCGACCATCCTGATCGACACGTCGGAACCCTCCATCGCCCCGGACGCCTGTGCCTCGGCGGCTGGCGCCAGCACGGCAAGCACGAAGGAAAGCGCAACTACCTACAATGTGGGTGTCGACTGGCAGGTCTCGGATTCAATCTTCGCCTATGTCACCCACCGGAAGGGCTACCGCGAGGGCGGCCTCAACTATCCGGGCTTCACCACGCCTTGCACGACGGGCAATTCCAACGGCGTCTGCATCGGCAACAACGGCTTGCCCACGGCCAATCCGGCCGACCTTCGTCCCTATCAATCCTATCAGCCCGAAACGCTCAAGGATGTCGAAATCGGCGTGAAGTCTGAATTCCGCCTGGGCGAGGGCCGGCTGCGCTTCAACGTATCGGCCTATCGCGGCACTTATTCGAATGCTGTGGTCGCCTTCAACACCTCAGCCATCGTACCGTCGAACGACACGTCGGCGCCCCAATCGAGTTCGATCGGCATCAATGTCGGCAAGCGCCGCCTGTCGGGCTTCGAGACCGAAGTGATGTTCCAGCCCAACCGGAGCCTCAGCTTCACCAACACGCTGGCCTATGTGCATCAGAAGATCCTCTCGAACACGCTGCCTGACATTCCAGGCCTGCAACTGCCCTCGCTTACGCCCGCTTCGCCCAAATGGTCGCTCACCAACTCGATCCGCTGGGTGCTGCCGTTCCGCCCGGCCGATGGCGAGATCGTGCTGAATGCCGACCATTATCACCAGAGCCGCTTCTACAACGGCAACGACACGTTCGCGGCCTATGACAATGTCAACGCGCGGATCGAATGGAGCGGCATCGGCGGTAGCGGCATGACGGTGGCGGCTTTCCTGCGCAACGCCTTTAACGACACCTACGCCTATGCCAGCTCGGCCAGTTCGGCGAGCCTGGGCATCTTCACCCGTTCCTATAACGAGCCGCGTATGTACGGCCTGGAGCTGGGCTACAAATTCTGAAGGATTGCGGCCAAAGGGGGACGCAATGGCCCGCCGGATACATATCCGGCGGGCTCTTTTTTACGTGTGCCTACTCCAGAATCGTCGTCATCAGCACCATACAGCCCACAACTTCCTGCGCAGCCGTCAGAACGGTCAGACCTGCTGGCGCGCTCGCCATTGGCGCGCCGCCAGGAAAAAGGCGACGGCCGCACCGAGCTGGACGGTTGCAAGCACGCCAATCGCCGCACTGATCGAACGCGCGCCCAGCGCAGGCGCCAGCCAATCCGACAACAGGCCCGTCAGCAAAGGCCCCAGCCCCGACCCGATGAGGTTGCACAGCACTGCGAACAAGGCAAAACCCACGCCCCGCGCGCGTTCGGGCGCCAGGCCGGCGATGCCCGCATTGGCCGGCCCGGAATAGACCAGCGCACTCACGCCCCACAGGGCAAAGCAGGCGAGCGCAACCGGGAAATATTGCGACACCGCGAGCGCGATCCCGGCGCCGCCGTTGAACAGCGCGGCGATAGCGAGCGCGGTCAGCATCCCGCCCTTGCGCTTCCGCTCGAACCAATCCGACGCAAAGCCGAAACCGATGCTGCCCAGCGTCGCCAACAGCCCGAAGGCAAGCGCTACCGTGACGCCCGCAGTCGCGACCGGCAGATGATGGACCCGCATCAGATAGGGCACCATCCAGCTGCCGACACCCGACATGGACAGGGTATAAAGCACCGACCCGCAATAGACGGGCAGCAGCGCGCGATCCTGGATAAGCCCGCGCGCGGTCGTCCAGAAGCCGCGCGCCACGCTCGTATCGGTGATCGCCCGACGCTTCGGCTCGGGCACGGTCAACCAGATGAGCGCGGCGAGCAGCAGGCCCGGAGCGCCATAGACGAAGAATACCGCTCGCCAGCCGAAATGCTGCGCGATATAGCCCCCCACAAGAAAGCTGACGATGCCGCCGACGCCGGCGCCAGCGAAGAAGATGCTGGAAACGGTCGCGCGCTTCTCAGGCGGATACAGGTCGCTCAGGATCGAAAGCGACGTCGGCGATCCGCCCGATTCCGCCGCGCCGACGATGGCGCGCGACACCGCCAGATGCCAGAACTGCCCCGCCAGCGCACAGAGCATGGTGCCCCCGCTCCAGATCGCGACCAGCGCGCCGAGCAGTCGGGACCGGTTCGTCCGGTCGATCATGAAGCCGAGCGGCAGGCCGACCAGTGCGTAGAACACACCATAGCTCAGCCCCGTGGCGAGACCCACCTGCGTGTCGCTCAGGTGGAATTCCGCCTTGAACAACTCCTGCGTCACCAGCACGGCATTGCGATCGAGCAGGTAGAAGAAATAGACGCAGGTCAGGAGCGCCAGCGTGTAGGCCGGACGGCGCGCGCGTCCTCTGGGACCGCTCATGCGTCGGCCGCGCGGGCGACAATGTGCGGGTCGGCAATCTGCCGGTCGATGAAGCCATCCCAATCGCCTGCCCGGTCGATCAGATGGTCGCGGATCTGGGCGTGCGTCGGCAGCATGAAGCTGTTGGCCAATATGGCGTCGGCGACCTGCTCTCCGACCTCGGCTGGCTCCATCAGGTCAAAAGCCGGCCCCGGCCCCCGCGTATCGGTGGGCGGGCCGAAAGTGCGCAGGCTTGCCATGATGTTCGTCTTCACCGGTCCGGGGCACAGCACCGTAACCCCAATACCCTTGGGGCGCAGATAGAGGGCGAGCCCCTCGGAAATCTGGACCACCGCCGCCTTGGAGGCCGAATAGGCCAGCCGGTCGAAGGCATAGGTCATGAGCCCGGCGAAGGAGGCGGTATTGACGATATGGCCGCTGCCCTGCGCGATCAGCAGCGGCAGGAAAGCGAGGTTGCTGCGCACCACCGACAGCAGGTTGACGTCCAGCACCCGGCGCCACTCGTCAAGCGGGACATGCTCGGGCAATCCCCGGGTCAGCCCGCCGGCATTGTTCATGACGATATCGACCCGACCGAACCGGTCGAGCGCCTTGTCCTTGAGTGCCTCGAACGCGTTGTCGCAGGTGATGTCGCACGGCTGGGCAATGGCGTCGCCGCCGGCGGTCTCGATCTCTCCAGCCACCGTCTTCGCGGCATCGGCGTTAATGTCAGCGACGAGGATCGACGTGCCGCGCGCCGCCAGCGACAGCGCCGTAGCGCGGCCGATGCCACTGGCGGCACCGGTGATGATGGCGACTTTTCCCGCAAGACTGTCCATGACCGACCCTCAGCCCAACATGCCTGCGCGCCCCAGCGCGGCGATCGCGACATTGCGCGCGCTGTGCGCAGCGGGGAAACCGGCATAACCGCTCGCCTGGTAGATGACCTGCTCCAGCTCGGCGACCGTCGCGCCGTTGCGGATGGCGGCGGGAAAATGAATTTCCAGTTCCTCATAGGCGCGCAACGCGATCAGGATCGACACCGTCACCAGACTGCGCGTCCGTGTGTCCAGCGTGTCGTCGGTCCACAACGGCTCGAAGATATTGTTCATCGCCATCTCGCCGATCTGGCCGGCAAAGGAAGGCCCAGTCGGCCCCTTGCCAAGTTCGGCGGCCATTTCGGGCGCCAGCATCCTCTTCAGAAGGCCCATAGCCTGCTCGCGTTTCTCTCCCATATCCCGGTCCTTCTCATTTGGCTTTTGCAGGTAAGGCATAAGCGATCAGATAGTCGCCGGCCCTGGTGTTCATCATGGGATGGCCGCCGGCCGCGACGGCCACCATCTGTCGCCCGCCGGGCGACAAATAGGTCATCGGTGTCGACTGGCCGCCGGCTGGCAGGCGCGAGCGCCACAGCACCTCGCCGGTCGCGGTGTCGAAAGCGCGCAGATAGCGGTCCTGGGTCGCGGCGAGGAAGAACAGACCCCCGCGCGTCGTCACCGCGCCGCCCATATTGGGCACACCGATACGGAAGGGCAGCATGGATGAAAGGCCGAGCGGACCACTGTCACGCGCTGTGCCCAGCCTGTGCGTCCACACCAGCTTGCCCGTGACCAGATCGACCGCGCTGATATTGCCCCAGGGCGGAGCCTGGCAGGGCGCGAAGATGGGCGAGAGGAAGGGATAGATCTTCACCGCGACCGGCGTGCCTTTGAGCGCGGCATAGCCCGCCCCCTCCCCGCTTGTCGTCTTCGTCAGGTCGGCAGGGGCGATGCCCATCTTGTCGGCGGTCGCACGCGCGATGAGTTTGATGTAATTTGCCATGCGATTGGAATTGACGATCATCAGATGGCGGTCGGCGTCGATCGACACGCTGCCCCAGTCCGACCCGCCCAGGAAACCGGGCGATACGATATTGGGTGTGAAGCCGGGCGGCGTCAGCGGCCCGTCATAGCGCGCCTCGCGAAAGGCGATACGGCACCAGAGCTGATCCAAGGGCGTCACGCCCCACATGGACTGCTCGGTGAGCAATGGCCCCCGGAAGGACGGCATCGCATCCGAATAGGGCTGGCTGGGCGATGGGCGCTCCCCCGGCACCGCGCCGCGCGTTGGCGCAGCATGTTCTGTCACGGGATAGAGTGGCTTGCCCGTCTCCCGGTCCAGCACGAACATCTCGCCCCGCTTGGTTGGCTGGATCAAGGCATGGCGGACGCCACCCGGCATCGGCAGGTCCACCAGCGTCGGCTGCGACGCGACGTCATAGTCCCACAGGTCGTGATGGACGGTCTGGAACTTCCAGCGCGGGGTTCCGGTTTCCGCGTCCAGCGCGACGACGGAACCCGACCAGGCGTCGTCGAACGGGCGGCGGGCGTGGCCGGCATAGTCCAGCACTGCCCCGCCCAAGGGCGCGTAGATCAGGCCCAGCTTGTCGTCCACGCTCATCGGCGCCCAGCTATTGGGGGTGGACGGGGTATAGGTTTCCCCCGGCGGCGGCGCGCCCTTGCGGTCAGGCCGTCCGATGTCGAACGCCCAGCTCAGCCTGCCGGTGACGGCGTCGAAGGCGCGGATCACGCCGGACGGCTCGCCCCAATACATATTGTCGAACACCCATCCGCCCAGCACGATGCGGCCGCGCGCGATGGTTGGCGCGGAGCTGACATAATAATAGCCCTTGGGCGACTTGGGCATGCCCTCCTGCAGGGACACGATTCCGTTGTGGCCGAAATCCTGGCAAGGCTTGCCGGTCGCTGCATCCACCGCAATCAGGCGCGCGTCGATCGTGTTGGTGAAGATGCGCGCGGCACAGGCGCCGGTCGCTCCGGGCACGGGATAATAAGATACCCCCCGGCACGCACCATGAGGGGCGCCACTGACGTCGGTGCGCGCGCGATAGCGCCAGCGCTGATGCCCGGTCTCCGCGTCCAGCGCCACGATGTCGTTATAGCTGGTGCAGGCGTAGAGCGTGTCGCCGACCTTGATCGGCGTCACCTGCAACGACCGGGGTGCGCCGGCCGGCGCCGGACCGAAGCGGTAGGTCCAGGCCGGCTGAAGGTCGCCGACATTGGCAGGCGTGATCTGCGCCAATGGCGAGAAGCGGGTGCCCCCCGCGTCATTGCCATAGCTTGCCCAGTCGCCGACCTGCTGCTGCGCGGGGACCGCCGCCATCGTCGCGACCGGGACCGGCGCCATGCCGGTCTGGAATAGAGGATCGACCGGCCGGGTGCCGAACGCAGCGTTGAGCGCCGCGCCCAGCAGCAGGGCGGCCACTCCTATGCCGATCCGCGTCGGCCAGGACCAGGGCGCGTCGCCCGCCAGCTTGCGCCGGGTCCAGGGCATGAGGAACCACAGGCCCAGCACCGTCGGCGCGGCGAGCCGCGCGGTCAGCGCCCAGCCGTCGAAGCCCGACTCCCAGATCGACCAGGCCAGTGTCGCCGCCAGCATCACGCCATAGACTTTGGCCCCCGCGTGACGTCCCGTCCCCACCAGTACAGCACTGGCGATGACGGTCAGGCCCGCCAGCAGATAATAGGGCGATCCGCCCAGCCGCACGAGCGACGATCCACCCCAGGCCAGCACGATGCCCAGCGCCAGCAGCAACAGGGCGAACAGATAAGGGCGCGCGCGAAAGCCGCGGCGTTCCGGCGATGGCACGACAGCCGCGTTCACCGCGGCAGCCCGATGCCGACGGTCTTGACCCGCAGGAACTCGTCCAGCCCCTCCTTGCCGCCCTCGCGCCCATAGCCGCTGTCGAGCAGTCCGCCGAACGGTCGCTTGGGCTGGATGTTACGGGACTGGTTAATCAGCACGCAGCCGCTCTTCAGCTCTTCCGCCAGCCGCATCGCAATGCCGAGATCGCGCGTTTCGGCATAGGCGGACAGGCCGTAACGGGTGGCGTTGGCGATGCGGATCGCCTCGGCCTCGTCACGAAAGCGACTGATCGCCAGTACCGGGCCGAACAATTCCTTCTGCGCCAGTTCCGAATCCGGATCGACCTCTCCGAATATGGTCGGCTCGATGAAATAGCCGCTGGCCAGTGCACCGCCGATCCGGTTTCCACCCATCAGCAATGTCCCCGCACCCCGTGCCTTCGCGGTTTCGATCATCGCCAGGATGCGGTTCATGCCGGCCTCGTTGATCACCGGGCCTGACGTCGTGACAGCGTCGAAGGGATCGCCGACCTTGATGTGGGCGGCGATCGCCAACACCCGCTCGACGACCTGGTCGTAAATGTCCGTATGAACCAGCAGCCGCGTGGGGAAGGCGCACCCCTGGCCGCTCATCATGCCGATCGAATTGAACACGCCGAAGGTGCAGGCTGCATCCAGATCGGCATCGGGGAAGATGATATTGGCCGACTTTCCGCCCAGTTCCAGCACCGCGGGTTTCATCTGTTCGGCGCAGGCCGCCAATATCTTGCGCGCCGTCACTGGCCCGCCGGTGAAGCTCACCTTCTCGACCAGAGGATGCCGCACCAGCGCGTCGCCCGCCTCGATCGATCCGGGGATCATGTTGATGACGCCAGCCGGAATGCCCGCCTCCGCCGCCAGCTTCATGAACAGCTCGCCAGAATAGGGCGTCATCTCGGACGGCTTCACCACCACCGTATTGCCCGCCGCGATCGCCGGCGCGACTTTCATGCCCAGCGAGATCAGCGGACCGTTCCAGGTGATGATGACGCCGATCACGCCATAGGGTTCGGCCAGCGTGTAGCCCAGTTCGCCGTCGGCCATCACCGTGCTGTTGACCCGGCTTTCGATCCGGTCCGCCCAACCGGCATAATAGTCGATCCATTCAGCGGCGATATGCGCCCCGCCCGCCGCAAAGGTTGCAGGCGTACCGTTGTCCAGCGCCCCCAGCCGTCCGAACTCCGCGTCATTATCGCGTATCAGTTGCGCCAGACGCTGCAGCATCTGGCGCCGCTCGATGGGCTTGGACCGGCGCCAGCTCTTGAACGCCTCTGACGCAGCCTCAACCGCCTCCTGCGCTTCGGCGGCGCCCGCCAGCGGGATGCGGCTCGTGGTCGATCCGTCCGCGGGATAGATATGATCGTGCGTGCCGCCAGATGCCTGCGCTAATCTACGGTCGCCGATATGCAGATGGACAGGGATCGGGGTTGTCGGTGCGGTCACGTCGGCTCTCCGGAAGCAGGATGGCGCGTGGCGGCAAGCAGCCCGCCGTCCACAAGAATGTCGATACCGCTGATGAAGGAGGCATCGCGCGATATGAGGAAGTCGACGGTCGCCGCGATCTCCAGCATCGTACCCTCGCGCGCCAGCGGCGTGGCGGCCAGCAGGTCGTACTTCATCGGCTGCTTTTCAAATTCAAGCGCGCCCATCGGCGTCGCGATCAGGCCCGGCGACAGCGAAAGGATGCGCGCGCCTTGCGCTCCCCATGCCCGTGCTTCACGCTGACACAGGCGGATCAGGGCTGATTTGGATAGACGATAGGCCAGTGTAGGCGTCGCGGGTTCATCTGGCGCCGTTTCGATCCTGTCCAGGAAAACGGGCGCCAGCGGATCGTCCAATATCGCGTGCAGCGACGGATCGATCGGCGCCGCATGCGCAGCCAGCGAAGCAATGAAGATCGCGGCCGTGCCGCCGGTCGCCAGCGGCAGCATCGCATCATGAATCAGGCGGGCGCCGATTAGATTTACCGCCATGATCGTGCGAAAATCACCCATGCTCGGCGACAGTCCGACGACATGGGCCAGCGCTGCCAGCGGCCCCGCTTTTGCAACCACCTCAGCAAATTCCTCAACCGCAGCGCGGTCGGTCACGTCACACACGACGCCGCGCGCATCATGACCTTCCCCACACAAGGCAGCAACCAGCCGATCAAGACTAGCCCGATCGCGGTCGGCAACTATCAACCTATTACGCGCGCCAAGCCGGCGCGCGATCGCTGCGCCCATGCCACCGGCCCCGACCACCACCGCCAGGGGAAGGTCGGGTCGCGCGCTCGTTCCTACCGTCGATCTTGTCACATATCCTCCGCTTCCGGATGGACCATGCGATAGGCTCGCGCCCTTGGACATGGCGCAAAACTGCCGCGTTCTGTCATATGGCCGCGTCAGGCCAAGCCACGCATGTTTGCCCCGATATCTTCGGCAACAGCCGGGTTGGCGGGAGAAACGATGTGCGTGAACTGATGGATTCCACCCATGCCCTGGGAGACCGCGAGGCGCTGACGCGCATCTGGGAGGAGCATGGCTACTGGTTCTTCCGGGATGTTCTCGATCGGGAGGCGACGACCGCATTGCGTGACGAATATATGCGCGAACTCAAGGCGCTCGAACTGGTCGATGCCGATTCAACCGACCCGTTCTGGAACGGCCGACCGATCGAGAATTTCCCAGCCACCTTCCGTACGCTGCACCAACGGAAAGTCTGGCAGAAGTTCGTCCGCGAGCCCCGGATCAACGCGTTTTTCGAGGATGTGCTGGACGACGCCGTTTACTGGATTCCGATGGATTATTATCGCATCGTAGCACCGAACAGGAACGCCACGTCCGACGCTTATCTAGGCCTGCATCAGGATGGCATGTCCAATCCCGGCGTGGAGTTCGTCACCTGCTGGATGCCGCTCACAGATATCGATGACAAGGTCGGCGGCCTGGTCATAGCCGCGGGCCAGGAGAAACGCGGTTACATGGCATTTGCCGACGGCAAGGCGGGCTTTACCGACGGACCGATCCCGGAGGACAGTTGGAGCACGGCCGATTACCGCCTTGGCGACGTGGTGATCTTTACCCGTACCATGCCGCATTATGGACGCTCGAACACGTCCGACCGGTTCCGCCTGTCCCTTGATATTCGTGCGGTGCGCAGATCCGACCGACTTCCGGTCGTCGGCACCGTCAAGAGCATATCGACAGATCAAATCGTCATCCGCAGCGAAGAAGAAATCGATGTCACGCTTGTTTTGGACGACAAGACCTTTCTGCGCGGGCCAGCGCCGAACAGTCCTAACCCGGTCCCGATCAATCGGCATGACGTCACCCAGGCCCTGCCCGCTGGCACAGCCGTGATGGCAACGGAAGAAAATGGCGTCGCCCTCGTCTTAAGACCTCAAAACTGAATGATATCGAACTTTTGGATTGAACTGTGCCCCGCAGGGCCGCAGTCGAATGGAATGCTGAGAGGATTATATAGGCGCACCGATCATGTCCGTCGCCCAGCAAGATGTAGGCGGGCGACGTGCGCCGCCCACTGCGTTGAGGCGATGGGTTCCATGCCGTGGTGGAAAATCGGGCCACCCGCCTCAGTGCGCAAAGGCCGCCGGAAACGATCTGCCGATCTCGCGCCCATTTTTTGCCCATAGCGATTTTCTCAAGCGACTCAGGCCGGCTCAAACCGCTGCAACATCAAGCGCATCCT
Organism: Sphingomonas bisphenolicum; assembly: GCF_024349785.1. Taxonomy (NCBI): domain Bacteria; kingdom Pseudomonadati; phylum Pseudomonadota; class Alphaproteobacteria; order Sphingomonadales; family Sphingomonadaceae; genus Sphingomonas; species Sphingomonas bisphenolicum. The sequence goes on along the minus strand of NZ_AP018818.1, from coordinate 902,073 downwards.
CAAACCCCAACCGGGCCAAGCCAGCAAAGCGCTTGCGAGACACAGGATGGCAATGGGCATGACGAGCATCCACAATGCCCAGAGCGAGCCACCGCCCGCCTGGCTCAACCAGGCGCCGGTGAACAGGCCGGAAAAGCCCAGACCGATCTTCGATGTCGCCGTGAACCAGCCATAGGCCCGGGCGGCGGCGGCCGGATCATCCGCCATGCCCCAATTGCCCAGTTGCTCGGAGAAGCTGGACCAGGCCAGCAGGATCACGCCACCAACGGACATTCCCAAAAGGCCAAGAATTACGGCGGCACTCCATGTCCCTTGACCGATCGCTGCGGGGAGGGCGATGGTTGCGAACGCGCTGCCCATATAAGCCACACTCAACGCTCTGGCGGACCCCATATGCGCGGCGAGAGGCGACCACAGGCCGACCGCCGCGAGGCGGACCACGGTGAGGATCAACAGGGCATAGTCGAACAACCAGCCCTGCATCGCGCCCGCATGTAGCATCGCCTTGCCCATGGAGCCCAGCGCTGCGAAACCCAGCATCTGGGCGAGACAGAATAGCGCGAGTCCGCTTAGCGACACCCCCTTGGCATGGCCCATGCGCGCGTTACGGAAAATTGGCGTCGCGGGGCGAGCCATGCGTATCAGCCAGGGAAGCGGCGCCAGCAGCAAGCAAGCCAGGCCGGCAATTCCCAGGAACATCATCCGCGCAATATGCGGCCCGATGACTGCCGTGTCGATCATCGGTAAAGCCGCCGCAGCCACCATGATTGCAGTCAGGGCGCTCAGGATCGATCGCCACCGCGCTACGACCAGATGGCCATGGAGATTGGCGAGTACAGCCGCCGTGGCGTTGTGCGGGACGTCGAGGAGCGAGAAGGCCGTCCTGAACAGGAAAAGCGCAAAAATCGTCTCGGCTGTGGACTCGGTCGGTAACCAGGGCAGAACGATGAAGGACAGGCAGCCCAGTCCCGCCGCCAGGCCGCACAGGCTCGGCAATATCATGCGGATTGCCGCGCAGCGATTGACAATATGGCCCCAGACGCCATCTACCATCGCGTTCCAGAAGGAGGACAGCACGAACAGCGCGCCGGCCGTGACTGGCGGCATATGCAGTATCTTGACGAGGATGAAGAGGGTGAAGGCGTCGGTGCCCGCCCACAGCAGGCTCTTGCCCGCATGGGTCATGCCGAAGGCGATCGGGAGCAGGCGATTGGCGGTCACAGCCGGGCCGATAGACGCCATGCGTGACAGGCTGGCGACAATCCGAATTGGGACGACGCGTCAAGCTGGACTGTTCGTCGCTACACGATATGCAATGGCGCATGACCAGTTCTCCCGATCGAAGCGCCACCCGTAGTCTTGAAGGCAACGCGGCTATTTTGGACGCCGCCCGAACCGTCATCGCGCATCGGGGACTGTCCGGCATGAGCCTGCGCACCGTTGCCGACGAGGCCGGCATATCCGTAGGCTCGATCAGCTACCGCATCGGCGATCGCGCGGCGCTGGTCCGCGCGATCGTGGACCGGGAAATCGATCTGCTCACCGCAGTCGGGCATCGCTGGCGAGAACGACTGGCCGGTGTCGATCCTGTCGCGGCGCACATCCTGCCCGACCTGATCTGCGAATGGCTCGACCTGCCCGAGCGGCGTACGTCGGCGATCGTCACTTGTGAACTCGCGCTCCTCGCCAGTCGGGACGCCCGGGCGATGCCGGACGTGAGGATCTTGCTCGACCATGGCGAGAAGCTCTGGACCGATCTGCTGGGCGTCCCGACCGACCGGCCGGGCCTGAGCCGAAGGGTCGCGCGCTATTGCCTGGACGAACAGCCCTTTTCGCTGCTGCTGGCGGATAATGTGGATTATAGGCTGTTGCGCCATTCCACGGTGCGTGGCTTGCTGCGGGACCACAGCCTGCCGGTCGGGGGCGACCGGAACGCATGGCATATGCATCTGGTCGACCGACTGGCGGTGCCGGCTGCCGCCGCACTCGGCAAGGCGGCCGAAATACCCGAGGGCGCCAAGGCTGTCATCGCCGACCATATCGCTGACGTCATCATCGCACAGGGTGTGGGCGCGCTATCGCATCGCGTCGTCGGCCACGCCTGCGCCATGGCCGCATCCAGCGTGGCGCATCATTACCCTTCCCAGCGGGACATACTTTCCGCGGGGGTGGAGGCCATCTATCGACGGATGCGCGCGGATATCCGGGCGACCAATGCCGCGGCACCGGGCAGCGGCGATGTGATCCGCCTGACCCATGACAGCGCCCTGACCGCATTGTGGAATCCCGACTTCATACCGTTCGCGATCGATATGCGGCGGCGGCGCGCGGAAAATGTGCATGTTCAGGTCGCCCAATGGTTGGGCATCGCCCCCGGCTTCGACCGTGCGCGGGTGCAGGCAATGGTCATGGCGATGATCGGCAATGGTCTCCGCGCAATGGCCGTCGGAGAAGCGCCGTTGTCCGGCCCCGATGTCACCGCACTTCTCGCGTGATGCAGTACGATCGTTTTAAATTATCTTTTATGGTAGATATTATAGTCGAACTATCGTCTTAAAACCGTCACCAATCAGCCCTAGTGCCGCCCCAACATTTGCAGGGACGGAGCAAAAATCATGTCAATTCTCAAGGGAAAGCGCGCCTTTTACCTGGTTTCTACAATGCTGATGGGCGCCGCCGCGCCCTTCGGTGCGGGAATCGCCCAGGCGCAGGAAGCTGCGGAGGATACAGGCCTCACGGAAATCGTGGTGACCGCCGAGCGCCGCGCCGAAAGCAGCCAGAAGGTGCCATTGGCGATCCAGTCGATCAGCGGTGAGACGCTGGCCAAGGCCGGCTACACCTCCGTCACCGACCTTCAATATACCATGCCGGGCGTGCAATATGATCCGACGCAGGGCGCCGCCTTCCAGATCCGCGGCGTCGGCAGCACCTCCTTCGACTTTTCCAACGCAAAGTCGGTCAGTGTCGTGGTCGACGATGTCGTGATGGACGGCCAGCGCGCCAATGGCTTGACCGGACTGGTCGATATCGAGCGCGTCGATGTGCTGATGGGGCCACAGGGCACGTTGTTCGGGAAGAACGCCACATCCGGCGTCATCGCGGTGACCACCGGCAAGCCCAGGATCGGCGATACCTCCGTAAAAGCCAGCGCCAGCTTCGGCGAGCATGACGAGCGCATCCTGAACGGCACGGTGAATATCCCGCTGGGGCCGATCGCCGCATTGCGCGTATCGGGTTTCGACCAGGCGTATGACGGCTTCGGCCGCAACGTGACGCTGAACCGCAAGGTAGGATCACAGCATGAATATGGCGGCCGCGCCAAGCTGTATCTGGAACCATCAGACAAGTTCAACCTGATGCTGTCGGGCGACTATGCCTATCATTGGGACAGCAGCGTGCGCACGCCGGTCTCTGGCCAGCCCGCCGCCGTCACCGCGATCCTCAATGAACTGGGCGTCTTCCCCGGCCCGAAGAGCGCCGACACGGCCGACTCGTCCTTTGGCCAGATCACGACCGAGGAATGGGGCACGTCGCTGCGCCTGAACGCCAAGCTTGGCGATCTCGACCTGACCTCGATCACCGCCTATCGCGTCACGCGCTATGACAATGCGACCCCCGCCAGCCTCGTACCTGTCGATCGTTATGCCTATATCCCGTTCAATAACGGTTATCTGGATACGCAAAAGGTCAGCCAGGAAATCCATCTCGCCTCCCCCACCGGCGGGTTCGTTGAATGGCTGGTCGGCGGCTTCTACAACGACCTGCGCGCGCGCCAGGTGCAGTTGCAATGGGGTACGCTCGGTGCGCCGTTGTACACTAACGGCGTACCCGCACCGAGGTTGTTCGCGCTGACCGGCGCGATCGGGGTGGACGCAAACGCTTCCCGCTTCGACGCACAGAACGAGACGATGGCCGCCTTCGGCCAGCTCAAATTCAACATTTCGGACCGGCTCAGCCTGACGCTGGGTGGCCGCTACACCCACGATAACAACTCACAGGGTCTGGACTTCATCACCGTCGATCCCGTGCCGATCGCGGGCTATACGCCGATCTTCGTCGGATCGAGCGCCGCCCCCACCATCGACTATGGCAAGGTGTCGGGCGACAACTTCTCGTATCGCATCGCTCCGCAATTCCAGGTCACCGACAATGTCATGCTCTATGCGAGCTATTCGACCGGCTACAAACCGGCGGGAATCGCCTTTGTCGGCAACAAATATGCGCCCTATCGCGATGAAACGGTCAAGGCATGGGAGGCGGGCATCAAGTCCGAATGGTTCGGCCGCCGTTTGCGCGTGAACGTCGATATTTTCCGCTCGGACTTCAAGGACTTCCAGGCGACCATCCTGACCAAGATTCCCGATGGCAATGGCGGCCTGCTGGACGCGACGGTGATCGGCAACGCCGGTGGCCTGCGCACGCAGGGCGTGGAAGGCAATATCGCGGTCCAGCCGGTGCGCGGCCTGACCCTGTCAGGCGCGCTCAGCTATACCGACGCCAAGTTCACCGACTATGTCTACAACGCCACGACCGACTATACCGGATCGCGCCTGACCAACTCGCCCAAATGGTCGGGCACGGCGGCGATCGACTATGAAACCGAATTCGGCCCCGGTTTCGAAGTGCGCGCCCATGCCGACTATGCCTATCGCAGCGAATATTGGACCGTGGTGGGCCAGCCGGCCTACTCTAACGTGCCGAGCTATGGCCTGGTCAACACCCGCCTGACCTTCGCGCTGCCCAGTAAGACGGTCGAGTTCGGCGTCTATGCCCGCAACCTGTTCGACACCTATTTCTCGACCGGCTGGCAGAATTACGGTGCGCTCGGCCTGCTTCACTACACATCGCCCAATGCCCGTCGCACGGTTGGCGGCTTCGTCAACGTCAGCTTCTGATTATCGGACCGGAAACACCCATCATGAAAAACTACATCGTCGGCAGTCTGGCTGCCGCTGCGCTCCTTTCAGGGGTGGCGGTGGCCCAGGCCCCGCAACCCTCTGCCGCGCCGAACGAAGACGCGCTGCAGATCAACCAGATCCAGGTGGTAGGCACCCATAACAGCTATGCCATGCCCGCCGACCCGCGCGTCATAGCGCTGATGGCGCCGCGCCTCGCCACGCTGATGCAGTCGATGGTCAAGACCCTGTCGCCTGAAAAGGCGGCCGCTATGCAGGACGAGCATCCCGGTGGCATCACCGACATGGCCAAGACCCTCGACTATGTGCAGATGCCAATTCAGGCGCAGTTGCGCAGCGGCGTGCGCAGCCTGGAAATCGACATGCAGCCCGATCCCAAGGGCGGCGCCTATGCCGATCCGCTGCCCTATCGACAGTTGCGCGAACAGGGTGCCACCGATCTCGCGCCCATCTATCGTGACGAACTCGCCAAGCCCGGCATGAAGGTCTTCCATGTCGCCGACCTTGATTTCCGCAGCCAGTGCCCGACGCTCAAATCCTGCCTGACGATCCTGAAACAATGGTCGGATTCAGAGCCGAACCACAGCCCGGTCTTCATTCTGCTGGAACCCAAGTTGTCGGGCCTGGACAAGGCTATCCCCGGCGCGACGGCCGTACCGCCGTTCGACAAGGCCGCGTTCGAGGAAGTCGATGACAGCATTCGCACGATCCTGGGCCGGGACAAGGTTTTCACGCCCGACGACCTGCGCGGCGACATGCCCACGCTGGAGGCCGCCGCACTGGCCAGGCGCTGGCCGACCGTGGCGCAGGCGCGGGGCAAGTTCCTGTTCCTCTATCTGGTGCCGGGCATGAACCTCCCTGCCTTTGCCCCCTATCTTGACGGTCGCCCCTCATTGCAAGGACGCATGGCCTTCGTGCAGGGCAAGGCGGGTATGGCCCACACGGCATTCATGCTCTTCGACAACGCCCTGACGCGCGGCGCCGATATCCGCGACGCCGTGCAGAAAGGCTATCTCGTCCGCACCCGCGCCGACATCGACACGGCCGATGCGCGGAACAATGATGGCGCGCGCAGGGACGCTGCGTTGGCCAGCGGCGCGCAGATCGTCTCCACCGACTATCTCACCGCGCCCAATATCTATGCCAATGACTATCATCTGGCTCCCTTCGCCAGGGCCTGGCGATGCAATGTCCGGACATCGCGCTGCACGACGGCCAAATAACGCCCTGCCTCGCCGTAGTTGCCGCGGTTCGACCCGGCAACTTTCGCACCGGCGGCCCTGAACTTGGCATGTCCACTCGCTGGGCGTTCTCGCAATGCGGGCAGGAACCGGAAGTTGCGCTGGACGGTCCGCTGACCCTCGATCAGGCGAATGCCATTCTGGACGTTGCGTTGGCAGGAGGGGGGTTGGCCTATGTCAGCGCATGGTCCGCTGGTCTGCGGGCGGTCACTACGCTGCAGGGACGTGAATGCACGCGCGCAGTTGCAGTGAGGCATGGCCGCGCTCCAAAGCTGACCGAGCGCAAAGTCCCAACGCAAACCATGAAGCGGCCCGGCAGCAGCGGCTCAAACCCCTTGCCCTGCCAAGCCACGGGGTGTCCAAACTGTCAGCGGAACGAAAGGCCCGTATTCCGACCCGTTCCCGGTTCTTGCCTATTGCGGACGCGGTTCGGCACGCATCATCTGCGAGATTTGCTCTTCGGCAACGGTCGATTCGGCGATAAGTTGGCGCAATGCTGTCGCGGTGTCTGCCAGCAGACCGTCACTGAGAGCACGCTCGCCGTTGATAAAACGGCGAATAGCCCGCTCGTCGATGCCAAGGCGCCGCGAGAAGGATGTGATGCCACCAAAGAGCTGGACACAGTGCGCAAAATGATCCCGCCGCTCATCCGCTGATAGGGCCGCCATGATTTTTCCTTTTCTTTTTGCTGCCGGCGGCCATAGGCTTTCTTGAAATTGACGCAAGGCAGACAACGCAAAGGCCTCATCCACGCTGCGGTGTCATGCCGGGAAAATCCGGAGATAAGCCTCCTATGCCCGGATATTTTCTTCATTCTCACCGTGCATGGTCACCGTCCGCATTTATTGCCTGAAATGGCGTTATACGCGCTCGTTCCTCATTCCGAAGCGCCGCAGCATCTGCGCCCCATCGCAAGAATGAGACTGCAGCGCGTGTGCCGTGGCATGAGCGCAACGGTTTCGCTGATCCTGGTGTTTACCATCCCCACATGGACCGCACATTGTGCGGCCCTGCACTGATCTCGTTACGCGTCATGCAGACCCGTCCGCGCGCGCCGCAGAACCTGCAATCGCGGCTCAGGCCAACGCCATCCTGCCTTCTCCAGCTAAGGCCTCGTCGGTGACGTACCCCGCACTCCGCTTGAATCAATAATCTTCCTTGCCTCGATCGGCCAGCTATTGCCTGTAACTTTCACATTGTCATTTTCAATATTATTAAGATATTTGCTCCATTCCCCATTTATCTTTCCACCATTATACCAATTCTGCGTTGCTACATTGTCCAACGCGGTGCGTTTGGGAGCAATATGAGACTGGGTGTTGAGATTCAACCACACCCCACCCACATTATCGATGACATTGTTACGTACGGTCACATAGCGCGAACCTTCATCAAGATAGATGGCGATGCCCCCGGCCCCTGTGACATCATATATATAATTTTCCGCGATCAGGCCGCCTGGATCAGCAGACAGATGATAGATTGCGCCGCCATCGGGGAACCATTGCTTCACCCGTCCCACACGATTTCCCTTCACGACCGTATCGCGCAGCGTCGTTGGCGTGTCATATACGATATTTCCCGGCTGATCATAATATCCACGCTGTTTTCGCCAATATTCCGCGCTTCCACCAGGATCATTGGCACCCCATCCCCAGCCTATATCTATGCCGTCATAGGGCGTGTCGGACACATCACTGTTCATGATGATCGTAGCAGAGGCATAGGTCACAAGAATGGCCGATTGCTCTTTATAGTCGTGCGAAACACCTTTGATGCGATTGTTGCGAATGACGATATCGCGCAATCCCATCTCCGGACGCGAGGGATGATGGGCGTCAGGCTGCACCCCGCCCGCCATGATCGCTCCCCCGGCCAGATCGATAAATTCACTGTTCGTCACCTCGATCGCCGCCGCGCCAAAACCAATGCCGCTATCATTGGCCTCCGGATTGTTGCCGATACCCAGCGCGATCTGCCCCAGTTCGGAAAATCGATCTTCGTCAAAGACGATGCGCCGCGCTGCTGCAAGCTGCACGGCAGCAGGTTGCTGACTCCAACGATTGCGCATCCGTTCGAACGACCAGCACCCCCAACTGCAATCGCGGATGGGATCGGCCGGGTAATCGACAAGTTCGCCTGCAAGGTAGGCGCCGCTCTGTTGACTGGCATAGCCATCCGGCCCGGACGGGCGTCGCCAACTCGTATGGCTGAAATGGAGCCGACGAAATTCCAGATCCCGAACGGGATCCTCATAGGTGCCAGCGATGGAAACCAGATGGTCCAGATGCGGCAGGACCACTTCGATCCGGCTCATATTCTCGCCCGGCATCGGCTTATAATAAAGCTGCCCGGCCTTGGGATCGACGAACCACTGGCCCGGATCGCGCAGAAATGCCAAGGCATTCACTAGGAACATGCGGGCCACCTCTACCGAAACCGGACGGGCAAGCGTGTCATATCCGACCAGATTGTTGCGCCAGCCAGGCTGCCGCATCACGATCCTGTCGCCGTCGATATGATCCACCACCGCATGGCGATGGGTGAACCAGCTCATCCCTTCGACTTCCAGCCTGCCCTGATCAGGCAATTTTGCGAGAAATCGCCAAGCAGGGTCACGGATTTCCAGACCCCATGGATGGAAGGCCACCGCCGATCGGGGAATTTCCACCGACGCACGCTGGACCAATCGCCCGGCAACGCTCAATTGTCGCGGGTCCATGCCGACCGGCACGCGCGCGACCCAGATATCGCGCTGCTTGTCGATTTGGCTCCAGCCCGTGACCGGGGCGCCGCCGGACAGCATGGTGCGCAGACCGGGCGCGCCTTCCCAACGTACGGTGTAGCCGTTTTGCCCACCGTCTCTGGCGTTGAAACGGAGCGGCGCCTGCAGGCGATAAACGCCTTCGGCCAGCGCCACGGTGACATCGTGATCATGATTGAGCATCCGCACCGCCTGCTGGGCACGGACCAGCGAGGCGAAGGGTCTCGTGGCTGACCCGTCCCCATCGTCCGATCCTTTTGGAGAAACATGCACGACCAGCGGCGCGGCGTCGGGGCGGTTGGGAATGACGATCCGCAGATGATCCCCAGCCTGACGGTCACGCGCGCCGACCTGTGGGATGTCCGGCATCGCGGGCAATTGCGCCCCTGTCGGGAACGGCCAGCCTGCAAGGGCCGCGCATATGAGAGACCACCGCATCCGCATCCACTTCCTCCGCTCATCCGTCATCTTTGGCTATCCCATTCAGGGTTCGATCGTCACAATCACGCGTCGGTACCGGGTAACAGGCGGCGTTCCCTTATCTGTGACCGACAAGATGAAATGCGCCTCGCGTCGCTCCTTGACCATCGGAGCGGTAAAATCGACCGTCACGATATTCGGCGCGATCCCCGACGGAATCGCCGACGCCCAGCCACCCACTTCGGGATAATGGAGCCAATAATAGCTCAGGCTGTCCCCGTCAGGGTCTGTCGTGCCCAGACCGCTCAGGAAGAAACGCTGTCCGGCCTTCACCGTCATCCGGTCGGGATGCGCGAGTTGGACCTTCGGTGGATGATTGGCGTCCTTATAGGCCTTGATCGCCCAGTCCATCCGCGCGGCGAAGTCGTTCTGAAAATCCGTTCGCCAGCGCCAGAGCGTGGCGCGAAAATCCCTGATCGACCGTTCGGCGGGCGCAACCGCGCGCCCGGTCGCGTTACGGGTCAACGGCGCCACGGCATCGGTCGCGTTGGTCCAGATCGGCCGTGTCTCCTGTTCGATCGGCACCCCACCTGTAAAGCCATTGGGGTCGGTCGCCGCGGCGGCGGGCACGTAGAATTCATACCGCCCTCCCCAGCCGCCCCAGTCCGGGTGGTCCGGATCGCTCAGTCCATTGGGCAGTAAGGACAGATAAGCCGGCGTATCCCCTTCCATCCCATAGGAAACATCGGGATAGGCCGCGCCCAGCGGGCCGTGCCCTTGCTGGATATTGTCCCGTAACCAGTCGTTGCCGATGACGCTGTTGTCGATGCCTTCGATCCGGCTATGGATGCCAGTCCACGTCCCGGCGCCATAGCCGCCGGGACTGACGATGTAGAAAAGCGCGGGGAAGTTCCGGCGTATCCATGCGCCACTGTCGTCCTGATCGGAAATCGTATAGACGCGCAGGCGGCTCACAAGCCGCGCCACATCCTCAGCGGACCTCGTGGCGCGCAAGCTGTAAAGCGCTTGTGCCAAACTGTTCCCCCGCCCCAGACCGAAATCCAAAGCGGCCGTGGATCGTCTTTCTCGATCGCCTGCACGATCAGGCGCGATCCTGCCGTGTCCCGCCCTTCGCCTACCGCCGCCATCCCATAAGCCGGCTGTCCTTCGCGCACTAGGGCGTGCAAGCGCCCAGCGCTGGGATAGCCCGGTTCGTGCAGGTTCAAATTGGGCTGCACCTTGCCATAGGCATCGATGACGCTTCGGATCGAATCCGCATGGACCGCCTGCTTCATATGAACGGACGTCGTCGCGACCAGGCCTTCCAGATCGATCTGGTTGGCGTAGAGAAATAGCCGAACGAAAGACTGTGTATCGTCCGGGTCGGCCTCGATATCGCTCAATATGACAAGCCGCTGCTTGGACGCGGATGCAACGGAAGAAGGGGGAGAGGACGCCTGCAATGCGGACGGATGGAACATGGCCACCATCGCAGCCATGAAGGCGGTTCGTCTCATGAACACCCTCTTCCCAGTCTCATATGATTATGTCAGGTCGAATTCGGAATGACCGACCTGACATGTGACGATCAGAAACGGAAGCGCACGCCTGCGCGGTACATCCTGCCGATCACGTCATAGAGCGCCGGATTGACGAAGAACGGTGATTTTGCCGGATCGCGATCAAACAGATTATCGACCTTGAAATAGGCGGTAACCTGCGGTGTGAGATTGTAGGTGCCGCCGATGTCCATGTAAAAGGCGCCCGGCATATAGTTCTGGTCGATGGTCGGCGCATTGTTGGTGGAGGCAGGGCAGCTACCTGGCTCGCAGACCACATATTGATGCCCCAGCACACCCGAACTGAACCAGCGTTCCTGGATCATGAACGAAAATTTGTCATTCTCGTAGCTCTGTATGGCCAGGAATTTCCAGTCGGGCGTATTGCCGGTGTTGACGCCGGCCGAATCCACCGGGATCGTGCCGATCAGGCCGGAGTCCGTCACGAATTTGCGGACATGGGTCGCCAAGCCACGCAAGGTCAGGCTGCCCGGCAGGCCCAGCGGCCGCTGCCACTGATAGCTGGCCTCGATATCGAAGCCGCTCGTATCGATCGAAGCCAGGTTGAACGCCTGCACGTTGATGAAGTTCGGCCCCTGCTGGTTGTTCAGGTTGAACGCGCCACAGGTTTCGGGCCGGACATTCTGGAAACATAAATTGACGATGTCGCCCGCGCCCAGGCTGGAAATGACATCCTTGATCTTGATCTTGTAGTAATCGAACGATGCGCTGAAACCCGGCAGCCAGGATGCGCCGGAAAAGGCGATGCCCGCCGTCGTATTGCGCGCAGTTTCGGGACGTAAATTGGCGTTGCCGATACTGTTCTGGATCGCCAGCACATTTCGGCCGGTGAACGGATCGAAGAAGTTGGGCAGCGTCGTGGTGACGGGCGCCGCAAACAATTCCGACAGGTTTGGCGCGCGCACGTCCTTCGACGTCACGCCGCGCAGGCGGAATCCGTCGACCGGCAGGTTCCAGGTGCCACCAACCTTCCACGCCCAGATAGTGCCGGACGTGCTGTAGTCGGTCACGCGCACCGCACCATTGATGTTCGCCTTGCCCAGCGCATCGCTGTTGATGATCGGCAAGTCGGCCTCGAAGAAGGCTTCTTTCACGCCATAAGCGCCACCACCGCTCTTATAGTTGCCGGCATACCAATTATTGCCGCCCGGCAGCAGCGTGGGGTCGAACGGATAGTCCGCGGTGTTGGGGACGAAATTCGAACCCATGCCATAGGCGTCGGCGCGTACGCGGTAGAATTCATGCCGATATTCGCCGCCGAATGCGATCGAGAGCGGACCGGCCCACAGATCGACGGGCGAACCCGAGAAGTTTATGCTGACCACGTCCTGCGTCTGGCGCGTCCGCTGAAACGGGCCGTTTTCCGGCATAATATAGGCAAGCGCCCCGGCCGACGGATTCCCGCCGAAGATGTTGAGCGGCTGGCATCCGTTCGCCCGCGCGGTGGCGCTGGCGCACACGATCGATCCGTTCAACGTGGTCGCGTTGATGGCGTCGTTGAAACGATTGGTCAGCAGGATATTGGACACGTCGATGGCGGTGAAATTCACGCCATGCTCGAAATAATTATCGTAGGACCATTCGGTCCCCAGCAGGTCGAACGCGCCCTTGGCGCCGATTACGCCGCGATACTGCCGACGATCCGTATCCACGCGGGTATTGCCCAACGCAGCATTGCTGGTGCCGTAACTGAAGTTGCTGATGCCCGCGGTCGCGCACGCCGCCTTGATCGAATCGGGCACGAACGGATTGGCGCACTGGATGGTCAGGCCCGGCTTGTTCATCCCGCCAACCGGCGTGTTATGCGTTTTCACCTGACCGAAATTGAAGGTGAAATAAAGTTCGTCATTGTCGGCGAAGTCGAAGCCCAGACGCGCATAGCTGTTGATACGCTTGATCGCCGACTGAAGCGTCCGACCCGCATCGACATTGCCCGACAGGTCGCCGCCAAGACAGAAGCCGGGGAAGCAGCCGTCAACGACATTCGAGCTGCCGCGCGTCGGCACGCCGTTTGAACCATAATTGAATTGAAATGGATTGCCATTCTGGTCGAAGGCCGTGCCTTGAAGCGGGCCAGCCGTGATCAAGCCATATTTGGCATAATTGATGGCCTGGGCATAATCGCGCAGCACGTAGCGCGGCGATCCGTCGTTCACGACACCGCGGTCGATCAGGCTGGTCTGCTTGAACCAGTCGCGCCCACCGGCGAGGCCGATACCGAAATCGCCGCCGCCTACGCCCTTTTCATCGGCATATTCGCCACTGACGACCAGATGCGCGCGATCGTCGAGAAAGCTGGTGCCGGCCGCCAACTGGATCAGGAACTGCTCATTGTCGCTATATCGGCTGATGCCGCCCTGGACATTGCCCTTGACGCCCTTGAACCGGGTGTCGGTAATGAAATTGACGACGCCGCCGACCGCGTCCGATCCATAGGATGCGGACGCGCCGCCATTCACCACATCGACCCTCTGGACGAGAAGTTGCGGGAACAGGCTGATGTCGGGAACGCCGGTCACATTCGCGCCGACGACACGCTGGCCATCCAGCAACGTCAGGGTACGGATCGCGCCCACGCCGCGCAGCGAGAAAGAACTCAGTCCCTGCTGCCCGCTCGACGTGCTGAACGTGTTGACTGACGTGCCGCTCGACCCCTGCAAGGAAGGCAGTTGCGCAATGGTAGTGAAGATATTGGGCTGCGCATTGGCTTCGATCGCGCCCGAATCGATCACGGTCGTTGGCGTGGGCGCGGTATAGCCGCTGGTCTTGATACGCGATCCGGTGACGACGATCTCACTCTCGGCGGCGCGTCGCTCTGCGTCTTGAGGCGCGGCGACATCAACTGCATTTTGCGCGAAGACGGGCGCAGCGACCATGGAGGCCAGCATGGCCGCCATGCTGACCGTGGCGGACGCCATGCAGGATTTTACGACACGAAAACTGGATTGTGACATAATGCTCTCCCCTGGATTTTTCTGTCTGTCGCGGAGCAAGCTCCGGAACGGCACCTCTTCTGCCGACCATGTCAAAGACTCGACAGAAATTTAGTTAGCGCTAACAACGTCTATTGATATCTTCCAGGATTGTTGTCAATAGTCTGACAAGACTGAAAAGATGAGGATGTCATGCGTTGGAACGACTAGCGTCACTTCATACACGCAAGCGCGCGGATCATAGGAAATCCGCGATGTTACGCCCACGGCGTCCGTCCCCGATAATTTATGTTAACGTTATCAAGCGGTGGTTGCGATGACCGGGCGCATGGGAAAAATAAGATGGACCATCATCGGCCTGTTCGTGGGCGCGATGGTCATCAACTATCTTTCGCGTTCCGTCCTGGGGGTCGCGGCGCCGATCATTCTGACGGAACAGTCGATAAACAGTGTCGAATATGGCTGGATCACGAGCGCGTTTCAGCTCGGCGTCATGTTTCAGCCAGCGGCAGGCTATTTTCTCGACAGCGTAGGATTGCGTATCGGTTTTGGCGTCTGCGTCGCCGCCTGGTCGCTCATCACAATGGCGCATGGCTTCGTCAACGGCTGGTTCGGATTTGCGGCCCTGCGCGGCTTGCTGGGATTGGCCGAGGGTTCCGCGCAACCCGCAGGCCAGAAGCTGGTGGCCGAATGGTTCCCCTCCAAGGAACGTGGGCTGGCCGGCGGCGTCTACAATATCGGCGCGTCCTTCGGCGCCGTTTTCGCGCCGCCATTGGTAGCATGGGCCGTCATGATGCACAGTTGGCGGCTGGCGTTCGTCATTGCTGGGGCCATCGGTCTGATCTGGGCATTACTCTGGCTATTTTATTATAATAGCCCCGCCCACCACCCGCGACTGACCGCACAGGAACGCGACTATATTGCCAGTGGACAGGAGGCCCGGCTCGCCCCGCAGGCGACACGCGCGTCCATCCTGTCGCTGCTGCGCCAACGCGACCTTTGGGGGATTGCCCTACCCAGGATGCTCGCCGATCCGGTATGGGGCATGTTGTCCTTCTGGATGCCCTTATATCTGGCCCGCGTGCGCGGTTTCGATCTGACGCAGATCGCGCTCTTCGCCTGGCTACCCTTTCTCGCGGCCGATCTTGGATGCCTGTTCGGTCCGGCCGTCGTCACCTTCCTGCAACGGCGCAACGTCGACCTGATCGATGCCCGCCGCTGGACCTTCACTTTGGGCGCCGTGATGATGACCGGCATGGCCTTTGTCGGCATGGCGACGAACCCTTATGTCGCGATAGCGTTGCTCTGTCTGGGCGGGTTCGCGCATCAGACGCTGTCGGTCACCGTCATCACGATGGCGTCGGACCTCTTTCCGCGCAACATGGTGGCCACCGCGGCAGGTCTGGCCGGACTGGCGGGCAATCTGGGCGTTCTCGTCTTCACGCTCCTCCTGGGCCAGACCGTCGACCAGGTCGGCTACGGCCCATTCTTCATCATCCTTGGCCTCCTGGACCTGCTGGGCGCCATTCTCTTGTGGACGTTGATACGCAAACCGGCATGAACATCATCTCAAATCCCATCCTTCCGGGTTTTAATCCCGATCCATCGATCCTGCGGGTTGGCGATGATTTCTACATCGCGACATCGACCTTCGAATGGTATCCGGGCGTGCAGATTCACCATAGCCGTGATCTGGAACATTGGCGGCTGATCGGCCGCCCATTGGCGCGCGCGTCACAACTGGACATGCGCGGCGTGCCCGATTCCTGCGGCGTCTGGGCGCCCGACCTCAGCTATGCCGATGGCCGCTTCTGGCTCATCTTCACCAATGTGAAGCGGTACGGCGTCACCACGGTCAACGGCGCGAAGGGCGCGTCATTGCGCGACTTCCCCAATTATGTCGTCTATTGCGACCAGATTGACGGCGACTGGTCGGACGCCGTCCACCTCAACAGCAGCGGTTTTGATCCCGCCTTGTTTCACGACGAGGACGGGCGAAGCTGGATGCTGAACATGCTCTGGGATCACCGTCCCGGCCGCGGCCGTTTCGCGGGCATCCAGATCCAGGAACTGGATCGCGCCGCCCTGAAACTCGTTGGCCAGCCCCATCTGATTTTCGAAGGAACCGATCTGGGTTTCACGGAAGGCCCCCACATCTACAAGCGCGACGGATGGTATCATCTTTTGGTGGCGGAAGGCGGCACCGGCTGGGATCATGCGGTGGTGATGGCCCGTTCCCGCGACCTGCTGGGTCCATATGCGATTCACCCCGACGCCGTGGTACTGACAGCGGCCGGCAATCGCGAAGGGCCGCTTACGCGCACAGGCCATGGCGACTTGGTGGAACTGAAGGATGGCACGCCGTGGCTCGCCTATCTGTGCGGACGGCCCATCCCGAAGCGAGAGCGATGTATCCTTGGCCGCGAGACGGCGATCCAGCCGATGCGATGGCATGACGATGGATGGCTCCGAACGCTGGACGGCAGCGCACAGCCGATGGAGGCCCCTGAGGCGCCCAAACTGCCGTCGATGCCCTGGCCCCAGAACAGATGGGATGGCGGCTTTGATCGCGGGGATTTACCCCCAGAATTTCAATGGTTACGCACCCCCATGCCGGAGCGGCTTTTCAGCCTGTCCGAACGGCCCGGCTTCCTGAGACTGCATGGCCGGGAAACCGTCGGCAGCCATTTCGAACAGGCGCTTGTCGCCCGCCGGCTGGAACATGGTCGCTTCACCGCGACGACATGCGTGGACTTTTCGCCCTGTTGCTTTCAGCAGGCAGCGGGCCTCATCCTCTACTATAACAGCACGAAATTTTACTATCTGAGCATCAGCAAGGAAGCGGACATTCGCGAGTTACAGCTGATGATCGCATCGCCCGCCCTTGCGGAAGGCATTACTATCGAGGTGATCGGACCGCTGCCGGAAGGATCGATCGAGCTGAGGGCACAAGTCGACGGAGATGCGCTGATCTTCGGTTGGCGCAGCGAAGGGGCATCAATCTGGCATATACTGCCCCAACAACTCGATGCGACGATCCTCTCGGATGAGGTCACTTGTCCCGGCCTTCCCAATTTCACCGGGACCTTCGTCGGCATGGCCTGTCAGGATTTGTCCGGCATGGCGACCCCAGCCGATTTCGCCTGGTTCCTCTATGAAGGTAATGACGACATATGCGCGCCGGTCGATTGACGCTCGACGATCCTGTGATCGAGGATGGTTTCGCGTGGGACGCGCGATTTGCCCTTTTTCGCCGCGATTTCGGCGATCAACAGGCTCAGCGCTTCGGCCGCGAGTTCGCGCACAGGTTGATGGACTGTAGTCAACGGGGGCCACAGCGTGCTTGCCAGGGTGGTATCGTCGAACCCTGCCACAGCGAGTTCGGTCGGAACGTCCAGATGCCGCCGATGCGCTACAGAAACGACCGCGGCGGCCATGTCATCATTACTTGCGAAAATGGCGGTCGGCCGCCTGGGCAATGTCAACAGATGCTCGGCTGCGGCCAGTCCCGACGCATA
Organism: Sphingomonas bisphenolicum; assembly: GCF_024349785.1. Lineage (NCBI taxonomy): Bacteria > Pseudomonadati > Pseudomonadota > Alphaproteobacteria > Sphingomonadales > Sphingomonadaceae > Sphingomonas > Sphingomonas bisphenolicum. The sequence goes on along the minus strand of NZ_AP018818.1, from coordinate 884,701 downwards.
GGTGAAGTCGCCCTGAACTACATGGACCTCCACCCCACCGGTTTCACGGACCGCTGCATAGAATCCGGCCATCCGTTCCGCGCTCGCCGCTTGGTCGGGGTTGCCCAATATGAAACCCAGTTGCCGGTGGCCCAGATCAAGCAGCAACCGGGCCATCTGGTAGGACGCCGCGCGATCGTCGATGCGAACGCAGATCGTACCGGGCGTCTGATAGGCCCCCACCGCCGCCATAGCGCATCCTGCATCCCGCAGCACGCGCAGCACATCGGGCGCCTCCCCCAGCGGGGGGGCCAGCAAAGCGCCGCTCAGCCCGGATGCAACCAGATCTTCAATGGCTTCGACCGCCGGAGGGCGCCCGCCTTCTCCTTTCAGCAACATCAGTCTGGCGCCGCGCGACGACGCCTCCTCGAAGACGCCCGTCAAAAACTCGCTCATGAAGGCGGCGCTCGCATTGGAATAGATGATGCCGATCCGCAATTCCGTCGAATTCACCAGATTGCGCGCCGCGACATTGGGCGTGTAGGCAAGCGCCTTGATGGCGTCCTCGACAGCCGCGCGCGTTTCCGCGCTGACGCCCGATCGCCCATTGATGACCCGCGATACGGTCATCGAGGAAACCCCGGCGCGCTTTGCAACATCCACTATGGTCGCGCCACGCCCCACCTGCTGCGATCGTGCCATGTTTTTCCTTACGCGCTCCCAAATCGATCAGCCGACCTAAAACATGGACCGGCATCGGCAAAGCAGGAAATACGGGCCTTCCTTCAAGGCCACTCCCATCGATCACAGCCAACTGACGGCGAAAACAGCAAGGCGGACCCAATCCTAAAGGGGAAGCGCACCGCATCATCCTCTCCTGACGTCCATCCATAAGGACCATCTTCATGCGCCGCTCGCTCCTTGCCTTTTTCCTCCTCAACGCCATGGCGGCGCCAGCCCTGTCGCAGGACGCACCCGGCACCAATCCCATCATCCGAGACAAGTTCACCGCGGACCCTGCGCCGATGGTCGATGGGAACCGTCTCTATCTCTATGTCGGCCATGACGAGGCGCAACGGGACGAAATGTTCAACATGCGCGAATGGCTCGTCTATTCAACCACCGACATGCGACATTGGACCGACCATGGCCCGATCATGAACGTGTCCGACTTCAAATGGGCCAAGAAGGACGCCTGGGCGTCGCAGACCATCAAGAAGAATGACAAATACTGGTTTTACGCTGCAGTCGAACATGACGGCACGCATCCGGGCAAGGCGATCGCTGTGGCGGTTGCCGACAAGCCCACCGGCCCGTTCGTCGATGCTAAGGGATCGGCGCTCATCACCAACCAGATGACGCCCAAGGGCACGCATAGTTGGGAGGATATCGACCCAACCGTCTTTACCGACGATGACGACGTCACGTGGATCGCCTGGGGCAATCGCCAATGCTATATCGCGAAGCTCAAGCCCAACATGATCGAGATCGACGGGCCGATCCGCGAGATCACACCGCCGCATTTCGAGGAAGGGCCCTGGCTGCACAAGCGGGGCAAGCTCTATTATCTGACCTACGCCTCGCTCGACCGCGCCACCCATCGCGACGAGCGTATCTCCTACGCTACGGCACCGTCGCTCGGCGGCCCCTGGATCTATCGCGGGGAATTGACCGGGTCGGGCAAATACAGTTTCACCATCCACGCCGGCATCACCGAGTTCAAGAAACAATGGTATATTTTCCTGCACAATGCAGCGCTCGCCATCGGCGACCAGAGTGGCGCGATCGGGCGTCGTGCCGTGACGGTGGAGCGGCTGGAATATGAGTCGGACGGCACCATGAAGACCGTCGTGCAAACGGAGGCCGGTGTCACGGCCAGTGATCCGGAAACATAAACACAGCTTGCGCCGAACATTCATAGCGGATTATGTTAGCGCTAACGATAGATGCGGCGCGCGTCAGCGCAGCAGTGGGAGGAGAGAATAATCATGGCCCGACGTACTTTGCGCCTGTCTGCGCTCATGCCTTCGATACTGTCTCTGTCGCTGTTCGCCGCCTCCGCCCACGCCGCCCCGGCGCGGTTCGAACGCTTTACCTATAAAGGGCATTCGACGGAAAAGGTCGTGGTCAAGCCCGGTGAATATCGCAATCCGATCCTGACCGGCTATTATCCGGACCCGTCGGTGACACGTGTTGGCGACGACTATTATCTCGTCAATTCGTCCTTCGCCCATTATCCGGGACTGCCGATCTTCCGGTCGAAGGATCTGGTCAACTGGACCCAGATCGCCAATGCCATCGACCGGCCCGAACAGTTGAACTTCGACGGCCGTCGGACCTCGCAGGCGGTGTTCGCGCCCGATATCAGTTATCACGACGGCACCTTCTACATCGTCAACACCTGCGTCGAATGTAAGGGCAATTTCGTCATCACCGCCCGAGACCCGGCCGGCCCCTGGTCCAACCCGATCTGGCTGCCCTTCGAAGGGATCGATCCGTCCATCTATTGGGAGGGCGACAAGGCCTATATCGTCAACAACCGCGCGCCCGACGAAGCGCCCCGCTACGACGGACATCGCGCCATCTGGATTCAGGAATATGACTGGCGCACCGACAAGATGGTGGGGGAAAGCACCCAACTCATCAACGGCGGCGTCGACATCGCCAGGAAGCCGGTCTGGATCGAAGGACCGCATATCTTCCGCAAGGACGGCTATTATTATCTGACTGCGGCCGAAGGCGGCACCAGCGTCAACCATTCTCAGGTCGTCTTCCGTGCAAAGGCATTGCGCGGCCCCTACATCCCGTTCGAGGGCAACCCGATCCTGACGCAGCGCGATCTTGATCCGGCGCGGCCCGACATGATCGGCTCGGCCGGCCATGCCGAACTTGTCCAGACGCAAAATGGCGACTGGTGGGCGACCTTCCTGGCCGTCCGCCCCTATGACGGCGACGATCATTATAATATCGGCCGCGAAACCTTCCTGCTGCCGGTCGAGTGGAAGGACGGATGGCCGATCATCCTGCCACGCGGGCAGGCCATCCCCCATGTCCTCAAGGCGCCCAATCTGCCCGCCCAAGCCAAGCCTATTTTGCCCACCAGCGGCGATTTCGCCTATATCGAAGAATTCGACGGCGCGGCGCTGCCGATGGAATGGGTCGGCATCCGTACACCGCAAAAGCCCTTCTACCACCTCACGGGCGGCGCGCTGGCGCTGGAAAGCGGCGCGTCCCTTGGTGACCTGAACGGCGTTCCCGCCTTCATCGGACGGCGGCAACAGCATAGTAACGCCACCTTCTCCACCACGCTGCGCTACACCCCGGCCAAGGATGGCGACCGCGCCGGCCTTGCCGCCGTACAGAGCGATCGCAGCAACCTCTTCTTCGGCCTCACCCGGATCGCGGGCAAGCCGGTGGTCGCCCTGTACACCCGCGACACGGCGGATGCCGACACGCTGGTCGCCTCCGCACCCGTCGCCACTAGCGGCCCTGTGACCCTCACCATCCGCGCGACCGGCGGAACGATCGCCTTCGACTATGGCGTCGATGGCACTATTAAGACGCTGAAGGCTGACGTCGACGCCACCCTGCTCAGTACGAAAAAAGCGGGCGGCTTCGTCGGCACGGTCGTTGGCCCCTATCACTACATGCCGGCCAACTGAGGCGCACCGCCATGATCCGGACCGCATGCATTAGCCTCGCCCTCACCACCGGCCTGATCGCCGCCGCCCTGCCCGCGCAGGTCTGGCGGTCCGATCAGGGTGATGGCACCTATCGTAATCCGGTGCTGTTCGCCGACTATCCCGATCCCGACATCATTCGGGTCGAGGACGATTTCTATTTCGTCTCCACCACCTTCGCCAACGCGCCGGGCGTCACCATCCTCCATTCGAAGGATTTGGTGAACTGGCGTATCGCGACCCACGTGGTCGACCGGCTTGACGGCGACCCCCGCTATGACCTCAAAAACGGTGGCGACTATCGCCACGGCTTCTACGCAGCCAGCCTGCGCTGGCACAAGGGCCTGTTCTATCTCGCCGTCACCCCGGTTGGCCACAAGACGCGTATCTACCGATCGGCCAGGATCGGCGGCCCCTGGGCCTATAAGGAACTGGACCGCGAAGCCTTCGATCCCGCCTTGTTCATCGACGCGGACGGAACCGCCTATCTCGGCACCTCGATCGGCTCGGACGGCACGGTCACGCTGCTGACGCTCAACGACGATCTCTCCGCCGTCACCGCCGCAAAAGTCACTTATTATAACAAGGGCGCGGAGGGATCGAAGATCATCCGTCACAATGGCTATTATTATCTTTTCAACGCCATCCCCGGCAAGCTCGCGATGACTATATCGCGCTCGCGCAGCCTTTGGGGGCCATGGGAAACCAAACCGTCGATCGATGACAAGACCGGCGGCCATCAGGGCGGGATGGTCGATATGCCGAACGGTAGCTGGTATGGCTTCGTCATGGTGGACGCTGGCGCGATCGGCCGCATGACCAATATCAGCCCCATCTTCTGGAAGGACGACTGGCCCTGGTGGGGCAGGCCAGACAAGCCCGACGTCGTGCCCGAGCGGTCGCCCAAGCCGATCGCCGGCCATCCTTTCACCGAACCGCCTTCGTCGGATGATTTCTCCTCGTCGAAACTTGGGTTGCAATGGCAATGGAACCATAATCCAGACGACAGCAAATGGTCGCTGACGCAGCGTCCCGGCTTCCTGCGTCTTCATGCAACTCGTGCGGACGGCATCTGGACCGCGCGCAACACGCTGACGCAAAAGGCGCAGGGGCCAAGGATGCGCGCCATCGCAAAACTCGACATCGCCGGTATCAAGGCGAGCGATATCTGCGGTTTGGGCAGCTTCGGCAAATATAGTGCCCAGATCTCGATCGTGGGTGGTGCGAAAAACGCACGATCGCTGCGGATGCAGCTGACCGAAAGCACGAAGGACGGCCCCCGCACCCAGGTCCGCGTCCCCGCCATAGCCATCGCCGGCAACAGCATATGGCTGCGTACTGACATGGATTTTGACATGAAGCAGGGCCATGTCGCCTACAGCCTCGACAACCGCAAATGGACGGAAGTCGGCGGCCCGTTCCCGCTTGCCTTCGACTGGCGCACCGGCACCTTCCAGGGACAACAGATCGCACTGTCCTGCTATAATTCCACCGCCTCGGGCGGCTATGTCGATATCGACAGCTTCACCCTCGCGCCCTTGGCCACAGGCTTGCAGCCATGACCCTGAGCCGTCGTGAAACCATGGCCGCCATGGCAGCCGGCACCGCCGCGCTCGTGTCAGCCCGGCCGACCGCCGCAGCGCCCGACGCATCAGCCGCGCCCTTGCTATGGTATCGCCAGCCCGCGACGGCATGGACCCAAGCGCTACCCATTGGCAATGGGCGTCTGGGAGCGATGCTGTTCGGCGGCGTCAATCAGGACAGGCTGCAACTCAACGAAAGCACGCTCTGGGCAGGCCAGCCCTATGACCCCGTCGATCCGCAGGCCAAGGATATATTGCCCAAAGTGCGTGCGCTGATCTTCGCAGGGAAAATCGCGGAAGCCGAAGCGCTCGCCAACCAGACACTGATGGCCAAACCGCTGACCCAAATGCCCTATCAGACGCTGGGCGACCTGATCCTCGACTTCCCCGGCATCGGCGACGCCAGCGCCTATCGCCGCGATCTTGATCTCGACAAGGCGATAGCGACCACCCGGTTCGACGCGAACGGCGTCACCCATGTCCGTCAGGTCGTCGCCTCCCCGGTTGACCAGCTCGTTGCGGTCCACTTGACCATTGGCAGGTCAGGCAAAATCGATGTCGACATCGCCTTGCGCTCACTCCAACGCGACATCGAGATCATGGCGGATGGCCCCGTCGGGCTACTCCTCACCGGCCGCAATGGCGCATCCAAGGGGATCGAGGGCAACCTCTGCTTCGCCGCGCGTCTGGCGGCACAGATCGAAGGCGGCCGTGCCACGCATAGCGCCGATGGCCGTCTCAGTATCCGCGACGCCAAGGCCGTCACGCTGTTCATCGCCATGGCGACCAGCCACAAGCGCTTCGATGATGTCAGCGGCGATCCGGTCGCCGCCACCGCCACCACGCTGGCCAGGGTCAAGGGCCGCCCATTCGTCCGCATCGCCACCGACACCGCCGCCGCGCACCAGCGCCTGTTCCGCCGCGTCACCCTTGACCTGGGCACTACGCCGGCCGCGCTGCTGCCCACCGATCAACGCATTGCCGGCTCCCAGACCAACGACGATCCCGCGCTCGCCGCCCTCTATTTCGACTATGCTCGCTACCTGCTCATCTGCTCGTCCCGCCCCGGTGGCCAGCCCGCCAATTTGCAGGGCCTCTGGAACGACAGCCTCAATCCGCCCTGGGGTTCCAAATATACGATCAACATCAACACGCAGATGAACTATTGGCCGGCCGAGCCGACAGCCTTGGGCGAATGCGTCGTGCCGCTGGTTGATTTGGTGCGCGAACTGGCCGTTACCGGCGAGCGCACCGCCCGAACGATGTATGGCGCGCGGGGCTGGGTCGCCCATCACAACACCGACCTGTGGCGCGCCACCGCACCGATCGACGGCGCGCAATTCGGCTTGTGGCCCACCGGCGGCGCTTGGCTCTGCACCCATTTATGGGACCATTATGACTATAGTCGCGATCGCGCCTATCTGGCGTCCATCTATCCCCTGATGGCCGGCGCGGCGCGTTTCTTCCTCGATACGCTCCAGCGCGATCCAACCACCGGCTTTCTCGTCACCAACCCGTCGATGAGCCCTGAAAATCCACACGGCCATGGCGGGACGCTCTGCGCGGGGCCAACGATGGACATGGGGATATTGCGCGACCTCTTCACCCAGACGATCGAGGCCGCGACCATTCTGGACACCGACGCCGCGCTCGTCGCCGAAGCGCGCGCTGCACGCGACGCGCTCGCGCCCTATAAAATCGGGAGTCAGGGCCAGCTTCAGGAATGGCAGCAGGATTGGGACTCCGACGCGCCGGAGCAGAATCACCGTCATGTGTCCCACCTCTACGGCCTCCACCCGTCCCACCAGATCACGCCCGACGCCACGCCCGATCTTGCCGCAGCCGCGCGCCGTTCATTGGAGATACGGGGCGACCGTGCGACCGGCTGGGCGACCGCCTGGCGCATCAACCTGTGGGCGCGCCTGCGCGAAGGCGATCATGCGCACGACATCCTGCGCTTCCTGCTCGGGCCGGAACGCACCTATCCCAATATGTTCGACGCCCATCCGCCGTTCCAGATTGACGGCAATTTCGGCGGTGCGGCGGGGATTGTCGCCATGCTGATGGACAGTCATGGCGACGTCATCGATCTGTTGCCAGCGCTTCCGAAAGCCTGGCCGACCTGCCGGATCACCGGCCTGCGCGCGCGTGGCCGCTGCGGCGTCGATCTCTACTGGAAGGACGGCCAACTCGACCATGCGATCCTGCGCCCCGAACTGTCGGGCCCGCGCACCGTCCGCCTCGCTGGCAAACGCCGGACCCTGACACTCAAGACCGGTGCGCCGGTTTCCCTGACGCCCAAGGATTTCGCATGACCTTCCGACGTTGCATCCTGCCGATGCTCGCTCTGTGCGCCAGCACCAGCCTCCGGGCACAAACCCCTGCTTCCGACTTAGTCGATCCACTGACGCCCACCGGCCGCTGGAGCGCCTATCAGTCCGGCAGCGCACAGCTGCCCCCGATGGGCTGGAACAGCTGGAACGCCTTTTTCACGGAAATCGATGAGGAGAAGCTGCTCGGTTCCGCCCAGCGTATCCTGGATACCGGCCTGGCGAAAAAGGGCTATCGCTTCATCAACATCGACGATGGCTGGTGGCTGAAACGCCGCACAAGCGACAATAAACTCATCATCCGGGCCGACAAATTTCCTTCGTCCCGCATCGTAAAGGGCGATCCTTCCTTCCGTCCCCTGACCGATAAACTCCATGCCATGGGTTTCAAGGCCGGCATCTATTCCGACCTGGGCCGCAACAGTTGTTCGCAGGCCTATTCTGATGGACCCGCGCAACTGCCCGAAGGCACGGTGGCCGAGCGGGAAGTCGGCCTGTACGGGCATAGCGATCAGGATATCCGCCTCTTTTTCGCGGACTGGGGCTTCGACGCGATCAAGGTGGACGGCTGCGGCATCCGCGCTTTTGCTGCTGATGCGGAACGCGTCCGTAATGGCCAGTTCCGCGCCCTCCCGCCTCTCATCGACCAGCACAGCATTACCCGATCGGACATCCCGGCGGTCAAGACGCTCTTTGCCGATATCAACCGATCGCTCGCCCAATATAATCCTGACGGCGACTATCTGCTTTCGCTCTGCATCTGGGGCAGCGCCAATGTTCGCGCCTGGGGCAAGGATGTCGGCAGCATCTCGCGCACCAGCGACGATATCTCGCCCGACTGGGGGCGGATGCTCACCAATTATGACAGCGCCGTGCGCCGCGCATTCTATGCACATCCGGGTAGCTGGAACGATCCCGACATGCTCTTCATCGGCAAGGGGGATTTCGACGCCAACCATCTGACCGAGGCCCGGTCGCATTTCGCTCTTTGGGCGATGATGAATGCGCCGCTGCTGATCGGCTCGGATTTGCGCACCACGCCCCAACCGCTGCTCGATATTTTTGGCAATGCCGACCTGATCGCGCTCAATCAGGACCCTGCCGGCAATCAGGCGACGGTCGCCTTCGACAGCGATGGTTTCCAGATTCTCGTCAAGACGCTGGCGAACGGCGATAAAGCCGTCGCGCTGTTCAACCGGGGATTGTCCGCCGTAAATGCTGTGCTGACCGCCGAGCACCTGAAGTTTCGCACCGATCGCCCGATCGCCTTGTCCGATCTTTGGACGGGTGCGAAGAGCGAGTTCACCAAAGAAATGAAGCTGCGTGTCGAACCGCGCCAAACCCTGGTGTTTCGCGCGAAAGGCGGCCGCCTATTGGCTGACGGCCTTTATCTGTCGGAGCAGCCCGGCGTCGTGAATCCGGCAGTGGACGGGGTGATGCGGCCCGAACCAGATCCCACCATCTATCGGTCGATACCCGGCTGGCGCGGCACGCGCGGGATTGGCGAGCGGCCCATGTATGCCGGATGGGGCGGCGCGATGGCCGATGCGACGCCCTATAATCAGGCGCTTGTGATTGCCGGCCGCACCTTCGCGTCGGGCGTGGGCATCCTTGCCAACTCGCGGCTTGAAGTGCGCAGCAAAGGCTTTGCCCGCTTCACCGCGTCGGTGGGGGTGGACGACAGCGCGCTGGATGGCGATCAACCGGTCCGTTTCTTCCTCTATGGCGACGGCAAAGCGCTCGCCAGCACGCCACCGCTGCGTCGCGGGGCACCTGCCCAGCCGCTGGACGCAGACGTCAAGGGGGTCGCCATCCTCGAACTCATCGCCCGTGCCGACGGCGTTACAGCTAACGCCGTGCCGGTGACCTGGGGCGACGCGGCCCTGCGCCGCTGACAAGGAGAGAGAATGGCATGCGCTACCCACTTGCCCGCCGGACGTTGCTGACTTCGGCCAGTCTGCTTTTCCCGCTCTCGCCCGCCATGCTGCGCGCCGCGACCGCGCGCGGCCCACGGCGCGCTACGCCGGTCCCCAGCCGCCATGTGCGGCTAAAGCCTTCGCTCTTTGCCGATGCGATGGCGGCCAATCGCCGCTATCTTCTCTCGCTCGACCCGGAACGGTTGCTCCACAACTTCTACATCAGCGCGGGCCTGACCGCGCCCGCACCGGTCTATCGCGGATGGGAGAGCGAAAGCATCGCAGGCCATACGATGGGCCACTGGATCTCCGCCGTATCGCTGATCATCGCCAATGGAAACGACCCTGAACTGACAGCCGTTCTGGACCGAACGCTGGCATCCATGCAGCGCATTCAGGAGGCCGGTAAAGACGGCTATCTGGGTGGCATGACGGTGACGCGCGACGGCCAATCGGTGCCGGGCAAGATCGTGTTCGAGGAAATCCGTCGCGGCGATATCCGCGCGACCTGGGAACTCAACGGCGCCTGGGTGCCGATCTATGCCCTGCACAAGATTCTCGCGGGTCTGATCGACGCCTATCAATTGGCCGGGCGCAGCCCTGCGCTGTCGATCGCGGTCGGCCTCGGCGACTATTTTGCGACCATCGTCGAGGGGTTGAACGATGATCAACTCCAGAAAGTCCTGTCGGTCGAACATGGTGGCATATTGGAAAGCTATGCCGAACTCTATGCGCTGACGGGTACGCCCCGCTGGCTCGATGTCGCGCAGCGGCTGCGCCATCATGCGGTGGTCGATCCGCTGGTGCGCGGCGAAGACAAGCTGGCGGGCCTGCACGCCAACACGCAGATACCCAAGGTCATCGGCCTGGCGCGCCTGCATGAGGTGGGCGGCGAAGCGCAGGACGCCAACGCGGCCCGTTTCTTCCATAAGGCTGTCACCGGCCATCACAGCTATGTCATCGGCGGCAATTCGGAACGCGAACATTTCGGCCAGCCGGACAGGCAGGGCGAACAGTTGACCACCGCGACCTGCGAAGCGTGCAACAGCTATAACATGCTCAAGCTGACCCGCCATCTTTATGGCTGGTCGCCCAGCGCAGACTGGTTCGACCTCTATGAACGAATCCAGATCAACCATATGCTCGCCCATCAGCGGCCCGACACGGGCCAGTTCGTCTATTTCATGCCGATGGAAGCCGGGGCCAAGCGTGACTATTCAACCCCAGAGGACAGTTTCTGGTGCTGCGTCGGTTCGGGTATGGAAAGCCACGCCAAACATGCCGATTCCATCTATTGGCGCGATGGGTCGACGCTGTTCGTCAATCTCTTCATTCCCTCGACGCTGGACCTGCCAGCAGGCCTGACGTTGGACATGAACACGCGCTATCCGCACGACGGCCTGGTCACCCTGACGGTCGCCCGCGCCCCTCGCCGCGCAACCACCCTGGCCATCCGCCGCCCGGCCTGGGCAGACGGCGCGACCGTCATGCTCAACGACCAGCCGTTCGCCGCGCAACCGCAGGACGGTTACTGGCGCATCGATCGTCGCTGGCGCGCGGGCGATCGCATCGCCGTCACCATCCCGATGACGTTGCGATCAGAACCGCTCGCCGGCGCGCCTGAGACCTATGCCTATATGAGCGGCCCGCTGGTCCTCGCGGCCAATCTCGCGCCGGCGGATCAGCGCTTCGATGGTCCTGCCCCTGCTCTGCTGATCCAGAATGACGCAGCCAGCGCGCTGACGGTCCTTTCCGATCAACCGCATCATTATCGCGCGACCGACGTGCTGGGCCAAAAGCACGACATCGTTCCTTTCTATCCGCTTTACGACCGCCGCACCGCGGTCTATTTCCGCACCTTCACACCGCAAAGCTGGCAGAAAGAGCGCGCGGCCTATCTTGCGGCAGAGGCTATGCGCGTCGACCTCGCGCGCCGCACCATCGACATTTTCCACATCGGCGAGATGCAGCCCGAACGCGATCATGGCTTCACCGCTACCGACGGACAGAGCGCTGAATTCTACGGCAAGAAGAATCGCTCCCTGCCGGAAGGCGCGCAGGCCAGTTTCACCATTCAGCGTCGTCCAGGCCCTGCCCTTCTCCAAATCACCTATTGGGGCAACGACACCGGCCGCGAACTGCGTATCCTCGTGGATGGCCAGGAGGTCGCCATCGAACGACGCGAACAGCGCAAGCATAATGAATGGCTGCTCATCGACTATCCGCTCGCACCGACACGAGCAGCCCAGTCCACCGTCACGCTCACAGGCCTCAAGGGCAAAAGCACCATCTATGGCGTTCGAAGCCTGGAGGCGCATTGACGGCATAGACGAACTGTTGGCGCAATGCCTGTCAAATATTGGGTGCCAATCGGCCAATAGCGCGCGCGCGCCGACCATAAAACAGCTCGAACAGGGGGCCAGCCATCATCGTGGTCACGACGGCCATCAGCACCAGCATCGAAAATAGCGCCGGCTGAATAATCCCCTTCTGTATGCCGATATTGACGATGATCAATTCCATCAGACCACGGGAATTCATCAATGCTCCGATGCCCAAGGCGGTGTGATTATCTTCCCCGACAAACGGGCCGCCAGATAACAGGCGCCAAATTTGGCGACGATGGAGACGAACAATATCCCCAAAGCTATCAAAAGATAGGGAACCGAGCTCATGACGTCCAAGCGCGTGTTAAGGCCGGAATAGGTGAAGAACATCGGCAGAAGGAGGACGACCGCTATAGGCTCGATCTTCGCCTTCAGTTCTTCCACGAACAGACCGCGCGGCATGAACACACCCAAAATGAAGCCGCCGAATATCCCGTGAATGCCGATGGCATCCATGATGAAAGCGGACAGGCAGAATAGGGACAATGTTATGGCCAATATCGTTGCGCTCATTTCGCCCCGCGCCTCGACGGCGCGACCCAGCGGCGCCAATAATTTTCGGCCGAACAACAGGAGAAACGCAGCGTACAGAACCGCGCCCACGATCGCGACGACCGCGATCGCGCTGTTACCCCCTGACAAAGCCAGCACCACGGCCAGAACACACCATGACGCCGCGTCGTCGAATGCGCCCGCCGTCAGCGACAGCGTTCCGAGCGGACTATCCGCCAAACCGCGCTCGTTGATGATCCGCGCCAGCATAGGGAAAGCGGTCAGCGCAATACATGCACCCATGAACAAGGTGGCCTGCCCCTGCCCCAACCCATCCGCAAACAGACCAGGAACCTGCAATATATAAGGCGTGATCAACACGGCCATCAGGAACGGCGCAAGCAGCCCGGCCGCCGAAACCATGGCTGCATTGCGCGCCTTGGATCGAAAATGATCAAGCCTCAAGGTCAGGCCGACGAGGAACATATAAAGGGATACGCCCAATTGCGATCCGGCGTAAAGGACGCTGCTGGTTTCCTTTGGAAAGATCATCGCGTGCAGCTCCGGTGCGATCATCCCGAACAGCGACGGCCCCAGGATCACACCCGCGATCATTTCGCCCACCACCTGAGGCTGAGCCAGAAATTTTCGGCCCAGCCATCCCACCGCGCGACATGTCGCCATGATCAACACAAGTTGCAGAAAGAAATGAACGCTATAGTCCGCCGGCGTGTAACTGACCATTTTTGCGGTCACCGCGGGGCCGTGAGGGTCCAACGTGCCCTTCAACACGGATAGAATGTCACCGCCCATATCGGACCCTCCCCATTTTATCTTTGGGAGCGCTATCATGAAGTGTGTCTAAGTAAAAGCGTTTCAGCGGATGGCGGCCTCGAATCAAGCGCACGTCATCCAGTCAAGCTTGTCCACCAAATGCTCTGTCGCATATATGGAGTAACGACCGGCATGGCAGGAAGCCCAGCGAAATGCGCTTTGCGTGGGTCTAAACCCTTTACAGCTTCAATTCCCGCCACCTTCCCCTTCTAAGAAGGCAGATACCGAATTCAGATCGGGAACAGGCCGACGTTCCAGATTTTCTGACGAAGACTGGCACGGCCTTGGCCGTTGCAGCCTGTGACGGTCTTCCGTCTCGTCGCAAAACGGCGGAGCATCCCCGCATCAGTTCGAGCTACGCCAATCGGAAATTTCAAGCGCGCAGCATCCTCATCCATCGCACGAAATCAGCGCTCGCATTGGGATGAACGTTGTTATTGGCCCATGACCAGAGCAGATTATTATGTGCGCGTGCCTGGCTTGGCGGCATGCCGAAAGCTGCTTTGAACGCACGATTGAAGGCGGACTCGCTGGAAAAACCGCATTCGAAAGCGATTTCCGAAATCTTGCGTCGACGGTTTTCCGGTATCGTCAATGCCATCGCGGCGATAGTCAACCGGCGCCGGCGGATGTAATCGGCAATGCCCCCCATCGTATCGAATGCCCGATATAATGAAGCGCGCGACATGCCCAACGATGCCGCCAGCATATCTGCATCCAAGTCCGGATCGCGCAGCCGTCGGTCTATCTCCGTCGTCAGCCGGCTGATCGGAGACGGCGTGAAGGTGGCGGTAGAAAGATTTTGGCGGTTTGAAGCAGAAAGAAGATTGGTGATGAGCGCTACCGTCGATTTCGCCGCGACATCGGCTTCATCAGCACCAAGGGCTGTGGTGCGTTCAGCCAAAGCAATCATATAGCTTGCCAGCATACCCGTAATGGCGCCGCCCGCGGGCAAAACCAGACCATGCAAACCATCTATGCGACCGTTAGTCGGGTCGAAAAAGGCGCGCGGGATCAGCAATGTGATATTACTGAAATCATTGGCCTGCGTCTGCAGGGTCTGGGCCAGATCGAATATGACGATGTCGCCGCCCCCCACCGTCACCGGTCTGTCGCCGGCCACGCCGGTGAAGCCGCCTTCGACATAAAGCTGGACCAGGAAATGATCCAGACCGCTCGACGCCACGAGCGCGGGCGATCGATCAAACGCCAGCGCCGAGGATCGGAAGGTGCCGAGCATGATGGTGCCCAGATGCCAGGCAATCAGGTCGAGCCGATAATCGTCGTCCGATCGCCTGGAAATGGCGAAGACATCCTGCACAGACTGCTTAAAGGCCGCGAACGCCATCTCCGCGGAGACGTCGTCGGTCGATACCTGGAAAAATGGGATGCCTCTGTCGGATGGTGACGTCATGGACCGAATCAATAAACCTTTAAAATCGAACATAATTAAATTTGGCTTTATGCTTTACGCCCATAACGTCTCAGAGTTCCAGCATTCTGTATCACCACCCCGCCAACGCGTTGACTTGTCGCTGCGCGACGGCCGAATTGCGCGGCGCGACGGGATAGCGGGCTAATGGGAGCCTTCTTCCGTCGATGTCGCAGGGGGATTCGCCATGTTCGCGGTAGGCATTTCGCGCAGCTTTTTCGTCGTCAGTGCGCCGGAGCGCGACACGCAGACGGTTCTTGATCTCGCGCCCTTTTTCGAGACGAAGCCTGTTCCGAAGCGAATGACCTTCGTCGCCGGCACGGCCATGGTCGCCGCGCTGGCCTGCATGTCGTTCGCGGATCGGGCGGAAGCTGCCGGGGCCTGTGGCGACGTCAGCGAACAGGGTAGCGTGATCTGCGACGACAGCGGCAATCCTTTCGCCGACGGCATTGCCTATGGGGCGCAGCCCTCCGCCGCCGATCCGGCGTCCGACCTGCTCGATCTGGACATGCTGGTGCGCAGCGGCGTTGCCATCGTAATGCCGGCCGGCGGCAACGCCGCGCCCGCGATCGACCTTTCGGCGACAGACGCTGCCTCGGTCTCGCTCTACGCGGAAGAGGGTGCCGTGGTCGTGACCGAAGGCGTCGACCAGACCGGCCTCAAGATCAGGACGGCAAACGGCGACATCACGGCCATCGCCCCGGATATAGTGACGGCCGGCAGTTCAGCCCGCGGCATCGATCTTGAAACCAGCAACGGCGCGATCGACCTGCTCGCCCGCTCCGTCACCACCTATGGTGACGACGCACGCGCGATCGATGCGCGCGCGCTGAACGGCGGAGACGTGACTGTGATCGCCGAAGGCCCGATCGCCACCTATGGCGACCGGAGCGCCGCGGTCGCTGCCGGGGCGCGGATCACGCCGAATAGCGGATCGGGCAGCGTGACCGTCAGCGTTGGCGACATCTCGACCTGGGGCGATGGCAGCGATGGCCTAATCGCGCGCGGCGCGGACGCAGCAATGGCGCTGAATGGCGACATCGTCACGCGTGGCCAGAACTCTTACGGCGCCTATGTTCGGTCTGCTCAGGGCGATGCGTCGATCGGCGCATTCGGGACGATCGAAACCTTCGGTTTGGGCAGCGTCGGCATCGATGTCTACGGCGCCGGCGATGTCGCGGTTGTCGGCGGCGGCAGCGTCGTCACCCATGGTGCGCTTTCGACCGGCGTGTCCGCCCGATCCGATGCGGGCAACGTCGTGATCGACCTCGCCAGCGTCCATGCGACGTCGGAAGATTATAGCGGCTCGTTCGGCGTCATCGCCAGCACCGGCACCGGCGATGCGCTGATACGCATCATCGATGCCTCGACCGCCGCCGGCAGCGTTCGCACAGTCAGCGCATCCAGTGCATTTGGCGATGCCGCGATCGTCGCGACGGGCCTGATCGCCGCGACGGGCGAACGCGCCGTCGCCGTGGATGCCAGCGCGACGAACGGCAATGCTGCGGTCGCCGTGCAGGATGTGGTCGTGACCGGCTATCGCGCGACCGCGATCGATGTGGAAGGCTATTCGGCCGGCGTCCTGATCGACGGCACCGTGTCAGCCCAGGGTGGCGGCAATGGCAGCGACTTTGCGGTTCGGGTGCGCGGTGAGCGGCCCTATATCCCCGGATCGGTCGCAATCGGCCCGGACGGCGAATATGTCTATACCGACGGCAGTTTCGCCGACACCGGTGGTGACATTGCTATCGTCAATAACGGTACGGTAGAGGCTTCGGGCGGCGGCGTGGGCGGCATTTCCGCCTATACGCGCGGCGCGGTGACGATCAGCGGCAACGGCAATGTTTTCACGCAGGGCGACGAGGCCAAGGCGATCCAGATCCTCGCTGGCGCCGATGTGACGGTCGATCTGAACGATGTGGCAACATCGGGCGATTTATCGACCGCGCTGGAGATCGAAACGCCAACCGTCGCCACTGTTACCGTTGGATCGATTACGACGGAAGGCGCAGGGTCTCACGGCATCACCATCGCCGGGCGTACCGAAACCTACAATCTGCCAGGCTATTATGTCGGCGACCTTTATTATGGCGGCGAACAGATATCGATCCCCAAGCCGGCAACCGCGGCGGATATTCAGGTAGGCAGCGTCACCACGAGCGGCGCGTCCTCCAGCGGCATCACCGCCTATGTTCTGGGTGACGTCGCGATCGCCGCCGGCAGCGTGACCACGGCCGGTACCCGTGCCAACGGCATTACGACCCGCAGCGGGGGCGACGCATCCATCCTGGTGGATACGCTCTCCACCAAGGGGCGAAGGGCCGATGGCATCTTCGCCAGCGCCTTGGGCGAGGTTGCTGTCGGCGTAGGATCGGCCAGCACGACGGGCGATCGTGCGACCGCGATCAGGACGGTGTCCGCCGGTGACGCGACCGTGATCCTCGGTGAACTGACGTCTTCCGGCAACACCGCCACCGGCATCGACGTCACGACGGCCGGCGTGGCGAATGTCGCGCTCGGCACCGCCACGCTGGACGGCGACTACAGCACCGGCATCAGCATCAGCGCATCGGGCGGCGCCAATGTCGTCGCGGGCGACATCAGCGCGACCGGCTATTATGCGACGGGCATTTCGGTGGCGACGTTCGGCGATGCGACGGTCGCGCTGCGATCGGCCGATATCTCGGGAACCTACGCCAGCGCGATCGATGTCACGGCAGACGGTGATGCGACCGTCTACGCAGGCCAGTTGGCGGTCGAGGGCTATCGCGCCGACGGCATATTGGTGACGACAGGCGGCGCAGCCAATGTCGGCGTTCAATCCGCCAGCATCTCCGGCGCATATGGCAATGCGATCGACGTTACCGCGGCAGGCGATGTGGGTATCGTCGCCGGTCGGTTGGCGGCCGAAGGGGAGAGTGCGCAAGCCATATTGGTATCTAGCGGCGGCCGCACCACGATCGGACTGGAGTCGGGCAATGCCACGGGTGACTATAGTGGCGTGATCAGCGTGGAGTCGGCAGGCGACGTCGATATTCTCGCCGGCCAATTGTCCGCGACCGGCAACTACGCCGGTGGCATCTATGTCTATAATGGCGGCATGGCGACCGTCGCCGTCAATGCCGTCTCGGTGCAGGGCGAATCCAGCTCGGCTATCGATGTCACCGCCGCCAGCGGCGCGGCTATCGTGGCGGGCCAGGTCTCGGCAGAAGGCGATTATGCGGGCGGCGTGATCGTATCGACATATGGCCCCGCCAGCATCGCGCTCAATTCCGTGTCCGTGTCAGGACGTGAAAGCCAGGGGATCAGTATTGCTTCGGGCGCGGACGCCTATGTCGGGGTCGGTTCGATCATAGCAGAGGGTGCCGACAGCGTCGGTCTGGCCCTCCAGACCGCCGGTGCCGCCGATATACTGGTCGGCGCAGCCACCGTCAGCGGCGATGGCGCCAGCGCGATCGACATCATGGCAGGTCAGGATGTCGAACTGACCGTCGGTGATCTCACCGTCAGCGGCGATGGCGCACGCGGCGTCAACGTCCTCAGCGGCGGTGCCGCGTCGGTTACCGTGCTTGGCACCGTCATCGGTTCGGCAGACCAACTTCGCGGCCCCGACGTGCCTGCCGGTCCCGGCGGTCGGCTTCAGGACCCTGCCAGCGCGATCATCTCGGTCCAGGCGGCCGATGCCGCAGCGGTCTATCTTGACGGCAGCATCACCACCACGGGCACGCTGGAAGGCGGCATCGCGGTGCGCAGTCCCGGCGGTGCCTTGGTCAGCGGTACGGGCAGCGTGTCGACCAGCGGCGATGGCGCCACCGGCATCTATGCGGGTGCGACCCAGGGCAATGTGGTGATCTCGACCGGCACCGTCTCGACGCAAGGCGACAATGCGAACGCCGTGCATGCGCGCAGCTATGTCCGCGCCTATGCCGATGTCGCGTCGATCAAGACCAGTGGCGACGGGTCGATCGGCTTGCTCGTGGAGGCAGGCGAAGTTGCCGCCGCCATGGCCGGTTCGATCGCTACCAGTGGCGCGACGGCCCATGGCCTCGTCTCGCACAGCTATGGCGCGGCCTATGGTGCGGCGCAGAGCATCACGGTGACCGGCGCAGGCGCGCTCGGCATGGATGTGTCCAGCTACGCCCAGGGCAACGCAACGGCGATCGCCGGTACGGTGCATGTTGCCGATGGCAGGGGCATAGGCGTCTTCGCCGCCAATGGCATGGCCTCCATCACGGTCGAACAGCTTGTCCAGGCGAGCGACACCGGCGTCGGTCCCGGCCTTGCCGCCAGCGGTGCCACCGGCGCGTCTATCACCTTCGGATCGGTGCAGAGCAGCGGCGACGGCAATACGTCGGCGGTCGCGGCTTCTGCGACAAGCGGCGACATCCTGATCCAGGGCGGCACGATCATCGCGACCGGCGACCGGCGCAACGGGGTGCTGGCCACCGGTATGAGCGGGGACATCAGCATCGCGATCAGCGGCACTATCACCACCGACGGCGCGGGGGCCACCGGCATTTACGCTGCGACCGGCGGCGCGGTCGACATCGCCGCGAACCGCGTCGTGACCAATGCGACGCGCTATGCCTCGATCGAGGCGCAGGGCGCAAGCGTCACCCTGCGCGCCAATAGCGTAGAAGCGCGTGGCGACAATGAAACCGACGGCCCACTGGCGGCGGTCATGGCGAGCGGCGCAACCTCTGCCGACGTCACTGTCGGCACGGTCTTGGCCACCGGAACAGGCCGTGACGGCGTCGCCATCGCCTCTTATGGGACTGGTGCGCTGACGGTCGTGGCGGGCGGGACCGTCTCGGCCACGCATGATGCCGTGACGTTCCAGACCGGACGGGGCGCAAGTCTGATCAATGCGGGCACGATCTCCGGCGGCACCGGCGCAGCGGTACGCGCGACCGGCGCACCCATCACTATCGTCAACAGCGGTGCTATATCCGGCGCGCTGGCGTTGACCGACAGCAATGACAGCGTGATCAACAGCGGCACCTTGCGCCTGACGGACGGCACCAGCTTCGGCGCTGGCGACGATCGACTGGTCAACAGCGGCGCGCTGCTGCTGGCCGGCGACGTGGGTTTCGGCGCAGGCACGGACGCCGTCGTCAACCGCGGCACACTGCGCCTGGCACCCAATGGCGCCGCAAGCCTCGCGGCGCTCGCTATAACACCGGTCAGCCGCAGCGTCACGGGCCTCGAAAGCTTTGCCAACAGCGGCCTGATAGAGATGCGTAACGGCGTAGCCGGTGATACCCTTACGCTATCCGGCGCCTTTACGGGCAATGGCGCAAGCACGCTCGGCCTCGACCTTGCCTATGGCGCGACGATCAGCGCCGACAAGCTGGTGATCGGCGGCGCAGCGACGGGGTCGACCATAGTGGCGCTCGACATTAGCGGTACGCCGGAACTGGGCCGTACTCCGACGCTAATCCAGGCCGGGACGGGCACTTCTGCGACCGCTTTCACTTTGGCCGCAAACCAGGTTTCGAGCGGGCTGTTCCAGCGCGGCCTTGTGTTCGACACGGCGACCAACGGCTTCGCGCTGGCGATCGCGCCCTCGACCGCGGCCTATCGCCTGCTCAATATCGGTGAGACGGCGCAGTCGCTTTGGATCGAGAGCGCCGACAGCGTAGCGGCGCATCTGTCCGCCAATCGCGATGCGGGCGTGACCGGTTCCGGTTTCTGGATGTCGGCGGTCGGTGGGGTCGCCAAGCGTGACGAAGCCGGCATCTTCAACGCTTTCGGCTTCGATCAGGCGGCGAATATCGGCTATAAGCAGGATGTGTTCGGCAGCCAGTTGGGCGTCGATATCGGCAACGGCAATATCGGCTTTGGTCTCACCGGCGGCTATGCCAGTTCGATCGTCAGCTTCACCGGGTCGGTTGACCGCGTCAGCTTCGACGCCTGGAACCTGGGCGCTTATGCAAGCTTTAGCAGCGGCATATTGTTCGCCAACGCTCTGGCCAAATATGACTTCTACAATATCGATGTGAAGCTGGCGTCGGCAGGTGCGAATGGGAAGAAGATCGACGGCAACGCCTATGGCGCACGCGGTGAGATCGGCCTCAGCCTGGGGTCGGACGCCTTCCATATCGAACCGGTCGCCAGCATCTCCTGGCAGCATGTCTCGATCGATCCGCTCGATCTGCCATTGACGGTCGATTTCGACGATCTGGAAGGTGGCCGGGCGAGTGCGGGCCTGCGGCTACGCTCCACGCGCGACATAGGCGGCGGTGCGAAGCTGAACCTCTATGCGCAGGGCGACTATGTCCAGCCCTTTGGCGGCAAGGCGGCGGTGACGTTCAGCACCATGACGACCGGCGTATCGTTCGATGACGACAGGATCGGCGCCTATGGCAAGGGCCGGGTCGGGCTGTCGATCACGCAGGGGCGCATTACCGGCTTTATCGAGGGCGATACCCGCTTCAGCAGCGACTATCGCAGCGGCGGCGGCAAGGTCGGCCTGCGGATCGGCTTCTGACATTTAATCAAGGGGATAATTGCCGCGCCGGCGTTCAGGCCTTAATCCTCGAACGCCTGCACGGCGATCATTCCCCTTCACGATTCCGGATCCTGCATGTCCTCCACCACACCGCCGCCCGCTGCGAACCAGGCTACCAATCTCACCGTATCGCGTGGGCTTGCCGGCTGGCTTACCCAGCACCGCACCAGCATGGCGTTCAGCTGCTACCAGAGCGGCCAGTTGTTTCTCGTCGGCGTGCTGCCGAACGGCAGCGTGTCCTTCAATCAACAAAAATTCACCCGCGCCATGGGTTTGTGCTGGCAACCGTCCGGTCGGCTGTATCTAGGCGCGCTCGATCAGGTCTGGCGGCTGGAGAATATGCTGCGCCCCGGCGAAGTCGGTAACGGATCGTTCGATCAGGTGCTGATACCCCGCAATGCGCAGACGACGGGCGACATCGACATCCACGAACTGGGCGTCGACCCCGATGGCCACATCCTGTTCGTCAACACCAAATATAGCTGCCTAGCGACGCTCGACGTGCGGCACAGCTTCAGGCCGCTGTGGAAGCCACCCTTCATCTCCCGCCTTGCGCCGGAGGATCGCTGCCACCTCAACGGCCTCGCGATGGTGGACGGCAGACCAGCCTATCTGACGGCGGTCAGCCGTAGCGACGTCGTGAACGGCTGGCGCGAGCGGCGGCATGAGGGCGGTGTCCTCATCGACTATCGCGACGGCAGCATCATCACCGACCAGCTATCGATGCCCCACAGCCCCCGAGTCGATCGCGACGGCAGCATCGTCCTGCTCGATTCCGGTCGCGGCCGCATCTGCCGCATCGACCCCGTCAGCGGCATGCGCAAGGACATCGCCTTCTGTCCCGGCTTCCTGCGTGGCCTGGCACTGCACGACGGTTTCGCGTTCGTCACCCTGTCCAAGCCGCGCAACGGCACGTTCGCGGGCCTGCAACTGGACGACGAGATGCGCGGCCGAGACGCGACCGCCTGGTGCGGTGTGATGATCGTGGACCTGTCGACCGGCGACGTGGTCGAATGGATCAAGCTGGACGGTTTTATCGCCGAATTGTTCGACGTGGTCGCCATGCCAGGCGTGCGCTGCCCCATGGCGGTCGGCCCAGGAACCATCGAGATGCAGAATAATATTAGCTTTGAAGCACTGCCAGTAGACTGAATGGCCATCATGATGCAGTCGATGCGTTCTGATTGACAATGGCGCTGACGTACTCCCCTGGAATGTGACCGATTTTGAGTAGAGTCCGACGCGAAGGAGTCGGACGGAATGAAGCGGAGCAGGTTCAGCGAAGAGCAGATCATCGCGATCTTGAAGGAGCACGAAGCGGGAATGGACTTGTAACGGTTTTGTACCGGTCACTTGAGGAGACCGACGAGATGATCAAGCATAGTGAAGAGTTCAATCAGGAGGCAGTGCGCATTGCGCTGACCAGCGGGTTGCCGCGCGAACGGGTTGCGTCGGATTTGGGGATTGGCAAGTCGACCCTGAACAAATGGGTGTCACACTATCGTCCGTCAGACCTGGTGTCCGCGCCGCAGGCAGATCTTGCGCGGGAGAATGAACGGCTTCGCCTGGAGAGCCGTGTGCTCCGGGAGGAGAGGGAAGTTCTAAAAAAGGCAACCCAGTTCTTCGCGAGCCAAAGTCCGTGAGGTTCGCCTTTGTGCATGGCTGGCGGCATCGTTGGCCGGTGGAGTTAATGTGCCGTGTTCTGCAGGTCAGCGAGCGCGGCTATCGGTCCTGGCGCTCATGCCCGATCAGTCGCCGGGAGCGCACGGATATGAAGGCGCTCGCCCATATCCGGGAACAATATAGCCTGAGCCTTGCAAGCACAAGGTGACGACAGACAGCCATCATCGCCTGGGTGTCGCGGCGAACCGGCTGGACGGGGATTTTGCCGCCAATACGCCCAACCGCAAATGGGCCGGCGACATCACCTATGTCTGTACGTGAGAAGGCTGGCTTTATCTCGCCGTCATCCTCGACCTGCATAGCCGCCGTGTCGTTGGTTGAGCTGTCAGCGACAGGATGAAAAGTATCTTGCGACCCGGGCGCTGGATATGGCGGTGCGCCTTCGCCAGCCACCCGAGGGCTGCATTTTCCATTCCGATCGCGGCAGCCAATATTGCTCTTATGATTATCAGAAGAAACTGCAGGCCTATAGCCTGCGTCCATGCCCGGCTCCGGCTGAACGCGACCTTCAGCTTATGAGCCTGACGGGACGGCAGCACCAAAGGCAGTTCGGGTGGAACGCCGACGGCTGATGATCCTGGGGATCATCGGGCCAGGTCGTCTGACTGCTGACGTGGGCTGTGGTTCATTGGGTGCGACCTGTGGTTGCGGGAGCAGGATTTGAACCTGCGACCTTCAGGTTATGAGCCTGACGAGCTACCGGGCTGCTCCATCCCGCGCCAGAGGCACGACCAGAGATCGCAAAAGACGTTGTGAATGGGTTTTTTTGTGTTCCGATATATGCGCGAGCTTCAATGCCTGGCGACGCCCTACTCTTCCAGTGCTTGAGCAATAGTACCATCGGCGCAGACTGGTTTCACGGCCGAGTTCGGGATGGGATCGGGTGGGTCACAGACGCTATGGTCACCAAGCAATGAAGCTGGCGCATATATGGGTTTTTGATCGATGCCGTGCACATTTTGGTTCGTATATAAACATATATCTGGGCTGGCTTAACAACCTACGATCGCTGACATGCGCTGGAGACCAGTGCTGTCGTTGATGGTGGGACTCTTAAGCGCGAATAGGACAATTAGTATCGGTTAGCTTCATGCGTTACCGCACTTCCACATCCGATCTATCAAGGTCGTGGTCTTCGACCGTCCTAAGAAATCTTATCTTGAGGGAGGCTTCCCGCTTAGATGCTTTCAGCGGTTATCCCGTCCATACATAGCTACCCAGCTGCGCTCCTGGCGGAACGACTGGTACACCAGAGGTATGTTCAACCCGGTCCTCTCGTACTAGGGTCAACTCCTCTCAAATTTCGACGCCCACGGCAGATAGGGACCAAACTGTCTCGCGACGTTCTGAACCCAGCTCACGTACCACTTTAATTGGCGAACAGCCAAACCCTTGGGACCTGCTCCAGCCCCAGGATGTGATGAGCCGACATCGAGGTGCCAAACGATTCCGTCGATATGAGCTCTTGGGAATCATCAGCCTGTTATCCCCGGCGTACCTTTTATCCGTTGAGCGATGGCCCTTCCACGAGGGACCACCGGATCACTATGACCGACTTTCGTCTCTGCTCGACTTGTCAGTCTCGCAGTCAGGCGGGCTTATGCCATTGCACTCTAACAGACGGTTTCCAACCGTCCTGAGCCCACCATCGCGCGCCTCCGTTACTCTTTAGGAGGCGACCGCCCCAGTCAAACTACCCACCACAGAGGGTCCCTGTACCGGATAACGGTACGAGGTTAGACATCAGAAAACAGCAGGGTGGTATTTCACCTATGGCTCCACATCAACTGGCGTCGATGCTTCAAAGCCTCCCACCTATGCTACACAGCTCTTTCCTAATGCCACTCTGAAGTTGCAGTAAAGGTGCACGGGGTCTTTCCGTCTAACCGCGGGTACTCCGCATCTTCACGGAGAATTCAATTTCGCTGAGCATATCCTGGAGACAGTGGGGAAGTCGTTACGCCATTCGTGCAGGTCGGAACTTACCCGACAAGGAATTTCGCTACCTTAGGACCGTTATAGTTACGGCCGCCGTTTACCTGGGCTTCAATTCAGAGCTTGCACTCCTCCTCTTAACCTTCAGGCACCGGGCAGGCGTCAGGCCCTATACGTCGTCTTGAAGCCGACTTAGCAGAGCCCTGTGTTTTTGCTAAACAGTCGCTACCCCCTGGCCTGTGCCCCCCATCAGAACTTGCGTTTAGATGGGGCCTCCTTCTTCCGAAGGTACGGAGGCAATTTGCCGAGTTCCTTCAGGATACTTCTCTCAAACGCCTTGGTATACTCTACCATTCCACCTGTGTCGGTTTAGGGTACGGTCTATACGGAGGGGCTATTTCCTGGGACACCTTCCCAGCCAGGAGCAATCCAATAAGCCCTGACCAGTTACGGCATCCGTCACACACCTCCAGGCCCACGAATATTAACGTGGTTCCCATCGACTACCCCCTTCGGGCTCGTCTTAGGGGCCGGCTTACCCTGCTCAGATTAGCTTTAAGCAGGAACCCTTGGAATTTCGGCGACAGTGCATCTCACACTGTTAATCGCTACTCATGTCTGCATTCGCACTTCCGATACCTCCACGGTCGGTTACCCTTCCGCTTCAACGGCCTACGGAACGCTCCGCTACCGCGTGATCATAAGATCACACCCTAAGCTTCGGTGCATCACTTTAGCCCCGTTACATCTTCGCCGCAGGATCTCTTATTTAGACCAGTGAGCTGTTACGCTTTCTTTAAAGGATGGCTGCTTCTAAGCCAACCTCCTGGTTGTTTTGGAAATCCCACATGCTTTCCCACTTAGTGATGACTTGGGGACCTTAGCTGTAGGTTAGGGCTGTTTCCCTTTTGACGACGGACCTTAGCACCCGCCGTCTGTCTGCCGGACTAGACTCGTTGGTATTCGGAGTTTGGTTAGTATTGGTAGATCTCGCGACCCCCGCAACCATCCAGTGCTCTACCCCCAACGGCAATCATCCGACGCTCTACCTCAATAGATTTCGCGGAGAACCAGCTATTTCCCGGCTTGATTGGCCTTTCACCCCTAAGCACAACTCATCCGACAATTTTTCAACATTGAACGGTTCGGTCCTCCAGTGCGTGTTACCGCACCTTCAACCTGGTCATGCATAGATCGCCGGGTTTCGGGTCTAATGCATCAAACTATGGTCGCCCTATTCAGACTCGCTTTCGCTGCGCCTACACCTAACGGCTTAAGCTTGCTTGATACACTAAGTCACAGACCCATTATGCAAGAGGTACGCGGTCAGGTCTCAAGGACCCTCCCACTGCTTGTAGGCATCCGGTTTCAGGTACTGTTTCACTCCCCTCATCGGGGTGCTTTTCACCTTTCCCTCACGGTACTGGTTCACTATCGGTCATGTACGAGTATTTAGGCTTGGAGGGTGGTCCCCCCATGTTCAGACAGAGTTTCACGTGCTCCGCCCTACTCAAGTCCTGAGATATCATTTTCGCATACGGGGCTGTCACCCGCTATGGCGTCCCTTTCCAGAGACTTCTGCTAATTATATCCCAGGCGCTGGCCTGGTCCGCGTTCGCTCGCCACTACTAACGGAATCTCGGTTGATGTCTTTTCCTCCGGGTACTGAGATGTTTCAGTTCTCCGGGTTCGCTTCACCAAAGCCTATTTTATTCAGCTTAGTGATACCTCTCCCATTTAACACGGATCCTGATTGCTCAGGACCAGTCTTAAATGGTGAAGGTGGGTTATCCCATTCGGAAATCGCGGGATCAAAGCCTGCTCACGGCTCCCCCACGCTTATCGCAGCGTGCCACGTCCTTCATCGCCTGTACATGCCAAGGCATTCACCAGATGCCCTTACCTCACGCTTGAGAGTCCACACCACCAACGACAATACTGGGTAGCATTTGCCGTCAGCTGTATCGGTGTGGTTATTAAACTCAGCCAGATAATCTTGTGTGTACGACATTTGATCGATCGTCCGCCATTTCCTTGCGGAAACGCCGAAAAACCAACCCCATGTCGCCACGGCATCGATTAAAAAACCCATTCACAATGTCAAAGAGGCTCGCAGGGCGAGCCATATCACCGGACGTATCCGGCAAACCGCTACTCTTCATCTCTAGAGAAACTGGTACAACACACATGGTGGAGCTTATCGGGATCGAACCGATGACCTGATGCTTGCAAAGCAACCGCTCTCCCAGCTGAGCTAAAGCCCCTCACCATGTTGCTGGTGGGCCGGGGAGGAGTTGAACCTCCGACCTCACGCTTATCAGGCGTGCGCTCTAACCACCTGAGCTACCGGCCCAGCTGCCAATCAGGCTGCGTTAGCAGCCAGAGGCGCTTGAGCCTGCTCAGCTATCAGCACAACGTTACCGTTGCGCTAATCTCTAG